>USEH01000001.1 GCA_900553675.1 uncultured Ruminococcus sp.
TTGGCGGCATTCTCGATAATGGTAAGCCCCTTAGCCTTTACAGCCGCGAAGATGGCATTAATCGTTCCGCCAACGGTGTTTATATCAAAATAAATCTGTCCGCCTATAAGCTCCTCTGCGCGAAGGCTTACTATTCCGCCGTCGATGGAATGAGACGCGCCAAGACAGTTGAACGCTTTAAGGTGCTGGTCGATAGGTCTGTCTCCCAAGTCGCAGCCGCCGGGCATGGGAACGTCCGCTTTCTTAAATCTTCCTAAAAGGGTTCCCAAAAAATAGCTCGAAGCCCTCATCGAACGGGCAAGCTCGTAGGGAACGATGGGGTCTGATATCCCCCTTGGGTCTATGCGAATGGTGTTTTTATCTAATATCTTTATTCCCGCGCCCATCTCATATAGAATACGCAGGCAGATATTTATATCGCTGATTTCGGGGACATTCTCCAAAACACAGGGCTCGTCCGCCAAAATGGTTGCCGCAACTATGGCAACAGCGGCGTTCTTAGCTCCGCTTATGACGACGTTTCCCTTGAGCGGCTTTCCACCGTTGATAACAAACTTATCCATAAATATATAACCAATCCTTTTTAACAATCTTCAAATCTACGCGCAGGTTTTAATATTTTACGCGAAAAAATACGCGCCGCCCTTTGGCGCGGAAATAAAGTCAGTGCATTACCAAGCCTTTACGAACAAAGCCGCAAAAGCTGAACCTTTATAACTTTTTCAGGTGACAGCTCAGCCATCATTGCCAATTTAATTAAAGACACTCAGCCATTATCACCTATTTTTAATATTGTATCACATCCTTAACAAAATAGCAATTACATTTTCGTTACAAAAACAAAAATTTTCAGATGTTTTTTTGACATTCCCGCCAAATACCGCAAAAATCAAGAAGATTGTTGACATAACCGCCGGAATTTATTATAATGTATATAGCTTTATACGGGACGTCCCCTCCCCAAACAAGGTGTGGCTCCCCGCTTTTTTGGAACGTTATTTTAGAAAGGATTAACACTATGAACAGCATGAAAACATACTTAGGAATCGAATTCGGCTCAACAAGAATCAAGGCTATACTTATCGACGAGGATTCGCGCGTTGTAGCCTCAGGCGCGCACGACTGGGAAAACCGCCTTGAAAACGGAATCTGGACATACACCCTTGAAGACATCCGCCTTGGATTGCAGGACGCTTATGCCACCCTTGCCAAGGACTATGCCGACAAGTACGGCGAACCGCTTACAAAGATAGGCGGCATGGGCTTTTCTGCCATGATGCACGGCTATATGGCGTTCAACGCAGACGGCGAGCTTTTGGTTCCGTTCAGAACATGGCGCAACACCATCACCGGCGAGGCAAGTGCAAAATTAAGCGAGCTTTTCGGCTTTAACATCCCCCAGCGCTGGAGCATTGCCCACCTCTATCAGGCTATACTCAACAAGGAAGAACACGTATCCGAAATAAGCTATGTCCTCACCCTTGCGGGATATATCCACTATATGCTGACCGGCAAGAGGGTTTTGGGCGTCGGCGAGGCTTCGGGAATGTTCCCCATCGACTCCGAGACCGGCAAGTTCGACGCCGGCATGATTGCAAAGTTTGACGAGCTTATTAAGCCCTGTGGCTTCAGCTGGAATCTCGAATCAGTCCTCCCCGGAGTTCTTAACGCCGGAGAAGCCGCCGGAACCCTTACCGAAGAGGGTGCCAAGTTCATCGACCCCACCGGCACGCTCGAAGCCGGTATTCCGGTATGTCCCCCTGAGGGAGACGCCGGAACAGGCATGGTTGCCACCAACAGCGTGAGGGTAAAGACCGGCAACGTCTCCGCGGGTACGTCTGTATTTGCGATGATAGTATTGGATAAGCCGCTTTCAAAGCTCTATCCCGAAATAGATATGGTAACAACCCCCTCCGGCAAGCCGGTTGCAATGGTTCACTGCAACAACTGCTCCACCGATTTAGACGCTTGGATGAGGATATTCTCCGAATTTGCCGAACTTTCGGGTCACCCGATAAAGAAGCCCGCGCTTTACGATATGCTTCTTATGAACGCCATGAACGGCGACCCCGACTGCGGCGGAATGGTAAGCTGCAACTACTTCTCGGGCGAGCATATCACCCACTTTGAGGAGGGCAGACCTATGCTTTTGCGCACTCCCGACTCAAACTTCACCCTTGCAAACCTCATAAGAAACAACCTGTTCTCTGCACTTTCCACCCTTAAAATCGGTCTGGATATACTGATGGCAGAGAACGTTGAGATAGATTCCATCCTCGGTCACGGCGGATACTTTAAAACCAAGGGAGTCGGTCAGAAGCTTTTGGCTGCCGCAATGAACACCCCTGTTTCGGTTATGGAGACTGCCGGCGAGGGCGGAGCATGGGGCATGGCTGTTCTGGCTCAGTATATGGTTCTGGGCGCAGGTGAGACCTTAGAGGATTATCTCGATTCAAGAGTGTTCGCCGACATGAAGGCGGTAACCGAAGCCCCCGATAAGAAAGACGTTGACGGCTTTAACGCTTATATCGAGAGATACCGCAGAATGCTGGCAGCAGAAAAGGCAGCGGTTGAAAATTTCTGATAGCAAAGTTTTCTGTATAATATAGTTTTAGCCGGAAGAAAGCAACTTCTTCCGGCTTTTCCTATGCCTTTACTTTTCGTACAATTTAAACGGCGGATAGTATTATCCTAAACCATAAACTCGCGATACTCCCCTATGTCCTGCGCTTCTACCGCCATATAGTAATTAGACAGCACGCCGGTGCTTGGCTGAACCTCTCCCAGCCAATCGGGGACTTTATAGCTCTCGGACGCTTCAACCGACGGAAACTCAATCTCCGCATAGCGCAGACCCTCAAAGAAATCATGGAAAACGTCCAACTCTGCCTTAAGTCCGCCGTCAAGCGGGATAATATACCTTGTCTTGCGGATGGTTCTGCCCTCCTTGGCTTCCTTTAAAGCCACGTAAACCTCACGCGGAAGCGGGATATTGTACTCGGTGCAGCGTATGTCGGACTCGCGGACCTTTTTTGAAAGAAGGCAGGTAACCTCGCCGTTCTGCTCAAATCTGCGCAAACGTATCGGCTCGCCGCCCTTGTTTAAATAGGACTGCTCTATTTCCTTGTGAGGAAAGTTGGGAAAGCCGTTGGGAAGGCTTAAAACCTTGTATTTTTTCTCGATTTCTGTTTCGGTTGACATAGCAGCTTGTGCTCCTTTCACAAATATCCATTAAATTATACTATCCGATAGTGCGGCAGTCAATATGTCAGGTTTGTTTCTTTTGTTAAATTTTCGTTATACATTGAATTATCCCGCGCGATATGCTATACTATATATGAAAGATTTGCCGTCAGACACGTTGAAAAGCTTCATAAATGAAAGGAAGGTCATAAAAATGCCTGAATTGTACCGTTTCTATGGGATACTGAATAAAAATGATTTTCAAAGATGACAGCCAGCATCATAAGCCGCACGTACACGTGTATTACAACGAATATGAAGCATCGGTCGGCATTGACGGCGAGCTTATAGCCGGAAGTATGCCGGTTAAACAGCTTAAGCTTGTTCAGGCATGGCTTGTAATACACGAAAACGAACTATATGAAGCTTGGAATAATGCAGTCCGCGGAATACCTTTCGGTAAAATCGAGCCATTAAAGTAAGGAGTGTATTTGAATGTATATCAACAATAATATCGCCTATGCCGATGTTAAAGCACCTGCGCTTAAGGTGTGCGGCGTTCGCCCGTTGAACAATTATTGCCTTTGGGTGCGCTTTAACAACGGCGAATCTAAAATATTCGACTTTAAGCCACTGCTGAACGCTCCTGCATTTGAGCCTCTTTCTGATCCGAACGTATTCAATAACGTTTATATCGATTATGGTGTGCCGGTTTGGAATAATGGCGATATAGACATCGCCCCTGAAACCCTTTATGAAAAAGGTGTGACCGAAACCGGAAGCTCTTGCTGAGATAACTTTCGATAGACACGCTTTATCAGCGCTCTTGCTGCACTGCTTGAGCGCTGATTGCTTTATCCGTGTACTTTTTTCTTGACAATATTATATAAATCCGCTATACTGAATATACAACCATTTAGACCATCTGACCAAATGAAGGAGAATCCTATATGAAAAAAATATTAGCTCTTATTTTGTTCGCGATAATGGCGCTGAGCGTCTTCACCGCCTGCGGCGAGGATGAACCCGCCAATACTCCCAACGCCCACAACGACCCTGAAGCAGCTCCCGCTGTGACCTACACCGCCGAGGAAATCACATCTGCAATGACCGTCGGCTGGAATCTTGGCAACACCCTCGACGCTCCCGACGGCGAAACCTCGTGGGGACAGCCGCTGACCACCGAGGACATGATAGACAAGCTTTACGAGCTGGGCTTTAAGACAATAAGAATCCCCACCTCATGGGGCAAGCACACCTCGGGTGCGCCCGACTACACCATCGACAAAGAGTGGATGGACAGAGTGCAGGAAATAGTTGACTGGGCAATCGACAACGATATGTTCGTTATCCTCAACTCCCACCACGACAACGACTATTATTACCCCTCGGCTGAAAATCACGACAAGGCAGTTGAGTACATGACTAAAATCTGGACTCAGGTTGCCGAACGCTTTAAAGACTACGACCAGCACCTTATCTTTGAATCTATGAACGAGCCCAGACTTACCGGCACTCCAAACGAATGGAACTTCGACGGCAACGTTAAAGAGTGTCTCGAAGCTGCAAAGACCATTCTCGACTGCAACCAGGCGTGCGTTGACGCTGTAAGAGCCGCCGGCGGAAAGAATACCGACAGATACATCATGGCAGCAACCTACTCAGCGTCCCCCTATTCCGCACTTGCGGATGAATACGAGCTGCCAAACGACCCATCCGATAAGATACTTCTTTCCATTCACGCCTACACTCCCTACGACCTTGCTATGAGCGGCGAATATAACGACCGCGAATTAACCCAGAATGGCAAAGCTTCTATTGACGATTTCGTTGATAAGATATATAATAAGTTTGTCAAAAACGGCACCTATGTCGTAATCGGCGAAATGGGCTGCACCAACAAGGGCAACGACGAAGCCCGCTACGAATGGGGCAAATACTTTGTCTCCAAGGCAAAGGAAAACAAAATGCCCTGCGTTGTCTGGGACAACCAGCACGACGATTTTGGAAGCGAATGCTACGCTTTATTCGACCGCTATAATCTTGAGGTATTCCCGTCATGCAAGGAGTACTACGAGGGAATTATGGCAGGTCTTGAATAAATAAAATTTAGACTGGACGGTATATTATGAAGAACATTAATCTCAAAAAAGCATTTTCCGCGATTATCTGCGCAGCTATGGCGGCATCTATGCTCTGCGGCTGCGGCAATGAATCGGGCAAAGGAAAGAAAAACGCAGAACCGATAGTAACGGTTAACGCCGTACCCGAGGCAGCAGATCTGGGTCTTGACGACCTTGCAAAGCTCACCTCAACTCAGGAGCTAAGCTACTCAATAACCTCGTCGCTGGCGAAAAGCAACAAGACCATAGGCGACTGCAACCCCATATCCTCAAATCTGTTCTTTGCCGACCCCACCTCGGTTGAGTACAACGGCAGACTTTACGTTTACGGCACCTGCGACACCGAGCAGTTCATAAAGAACGGCAGAAAGGGCGACAACGGCTACGGCGGCATAGACTCGCTCTCCTGCTTCTCCACCGACGATATGGTAAACTGGACATATCACGGCGACATAAAGGTTAACTACCTCTGCTCATGGGCGGGAGTATCATGGGCACCGTCTATAGTATCGCGTCCCACCGAAAGCGGGGAGACCGAGTTCTTCCTATACTTCACCCTTGGCGGCGGCGGAATAGGCGTTATCAAGGCAAATTCGCCTTTGGGACCGTGGACAGATCCGCTCGGACATCCCCTCATCAGCGGCGACACTGCCGAGCTTAAAGACGACCCCATCTGTTGGGTATTCGACCCCGGAGTTGTAATAGATGACAACGGCGTGGGCTGGATAGCCTTTGGCGGCGGCGACCCTCAGCAGGAGGGCGAAACCGGCATGAACACCCGCAACTGCCGCATTGCAAGGCTTGGCGAGGATATGGTGTCTCTCGACTCCAAGATAGCCGTAATCGAAGCCCCCTACCACTTCGAGGCAAACGAGCTTAACTATATCGACGGCAAATTCTACTTAACCTACTGCTCCAACTGGAAGCCGCGCGACGAGTGGTCTGATGAATACTCCCCCTACGAAAAGCCCCAGATGTGCACAATGTGCTACATGGTTTCGGACGACCCGCTTAAAACCGACTCTTGGGAGTACAAGGGCGAATACCTTATGAATCCCACCTATTACGGTCTTTCCTTCTCGAACAACCACACCCACTTGCAAGAGTTCGGCGGCAAGTATTATCTGTTCTACCAAAACGTCTCCCTGCTCGACAATATGCGTCTCGGAAATGCAAGCGGATATCGCAGCATTAACGTGGACGCACTGGAGGTCGACACCAAAAAGTCTGAATTCAAGATGGGCACCATGACCTCAAAGGGCGTGGAGCAGCTTAAGAAATTAGACCCGTTTAAGACCAACGAGGGCGAGACTGCAAACGTCACCGCCGGAATCGAATATAAAAAGGTTTCGGGAAGTATGTCGGCAATCGGCACCGACGGCAGCTGGACTGTTGTCTGCGGCGCGGACTTCGGCAAGGATGGCGCAAAGCTCTTTGCGGCGCGTGTTATGGGCGAAGGCATAATTGAAATCAGGCTGGACGATAAGGATTCCGCCCCCGTGGGAGCAATTCAGTTCAGCTCCGCAGAGGATTACCAGACCGTCTACTGCGAGCTGAATGAGGCTATCACCGGCGAGCATGATGTGTATTTCGTGTTCGGCGGCAACGAGAGCCATCTTGATCAGTGGCAGTTCAAATAATTCAATATAGAACAAAGAAAAGCTCGGGCGGTTTGCCTGAGCTTTTTTGTTATATTATATCTTCTACAGCACCAACCCAACAAACGACCCCAGCACTGCTCCGTCCGCCCCATATGCCGGCTGAATTGCAAAACCGTTCTTTCTCCAAAGCATATGCGAGGGTATGTTGGCGATATCGCAGTACGCACTGATTTGATAAGCGCCGTCGCTTTTTGCAAGGCTTACAGCCTTTCTGACCATCCCGCTGGCAACACCCTTGCAGCGGTTTTGGGCTTCGGGGACATCTATTACATTGATAAACCATTCGTATTCATCAACCGGAGCTAACATTTTTCTCTTAAACATCCACAAAAAACCTGTGATTTCATCGCCCTCAATAGCCACTATCAGCACTCCGCCGTCGCGGATGACAGCTTTTGTATGAGGATATTCAGCCAATATCTCAGCCTTTTGGCTTTCCGTGCCTATCTTAATTTCAATCATGAATCATCATCCTAAGCTACAGCTTAAAACTCGCCGCTTACAAGCATCTCGTAAAGCTCCTTTATCCCTTTGCCCTTGATTGAGCCTTTGAGATACTCCAGCTCCTCGTTTATCATCTCGTCTAAAACCCTCATGCTTAAAAGCTCAACAGGGGCTTTGTCGTCTGTCAGGATGAGGTCGGTTTTTTCCACCTTTTCAAGCGAATCCGAAATATCCCTCATAAAGTGATACAGCTCGTTGTCCTCGATAGTTCCAAGCTTGGCTTCAAGCTGCTCGTGAACGTCGTAGCTATCCGAGCAGAAAAGCTCTAAATTCGAGCTTGCATGAACCGAGTAAACGCTGTCAAAGACGTTTGTTACTGTTCCACAGAGCCAGTCGTTGATGGTTTTGCCGCTGTCGCTCTCGCTGAACATATTCATGTTGATGGCAACCGCCCCGCCAGGCTTAAGGTGCTTTTTAACCTCTTTAAAGAACTCAATGCTGGACATCTGAAAGGGTATGGTAATGTCCTGATATGCGTCCACCATGATAGCGTCGTACATCTTGTCGGTGGAGGCGATATACGCCCTGCCGTCCTGCGCGTAGGTGTTCACGCATTCGGGGAGGTCGAAATACTCGTGCGAAAGCTCGATGATCTTGCCGTCGATCTCCACGCCGTCGATATCGCTTATCCCGAAGTAATACTCGCACTGGGTGGCAAACGTGCCGGTTCCCAGTCCTAAAATCAGGACGGAAATTTCGGGATTTTCCCCTGCCCCTGCCATTATCGGCGCGGCAAGGTCGTAGTCAAAGAACATCTTTGAAAGCCCTGGAGTCTTGCGCTTTATCGACTGCACTCCGAAAAGCACGTTTGTGGAAAAAATCAGCTCACGCGGGGTATCCTCCACCCTTAGGTAGTTGTAGATGGATTCGCCCTCGTAGACGATATTATCCGCCCAAAAGGCCGTTCCTATATTCGTCGAGAAAACGCCCGCCGCCAGAGCAACACAGGCTATGCCCGAAGCCTTGACGCGATTCTTTTTGCGAAAAAAGAAGTAGACAATGCAGACGATATATAATATGCTTGCAAATATTACAAAAGTCATCGAGGTTCCGACATACGGAATCGTTACAAAGGTGGGCAAAAATGTTCCTATAATGCTTCCCACAGTGTTGCAGGCTTCAATGATACCGCAGGTTCTGCCGTTTTCTTCAAGACTTGTTACGGCGTATTTTACAAGGTTCGGCGTTACCATTCCCAAAACCATCAGCGGGAACACAAACACCAGTATGCAGCTTACAAACGCCGCGACAACAAGATATCCCGTCTTAACAAACAGTGCAAGCACCAAAGCCGTCCCCGCGATTATAAACTTTCCCACCAGCGGTATCAGCATTGTCCATGTGGCGGCGGCGAATATCCAGCCGAAAAGACGGTCGGGGGGTTTGTATTTGTCCGCCATACGCCCGCCGACAACGTTGCCCAAAGCCATAGCTATCATTATTGTGCCGATGATGATAGTCCACACTATCTGCGAGGACGAAAAGTAGGGCGCCATCAGCCTCGAAGTTCCCAGCTCGATAGCCATAACCGAAAGTCCGGATATAAAGCCTGTAAAATAAAACAGCCATTTGCGTTTCATTGTTTAAGTGATTCCTTTCGCTGCGATATCAGAATTTATCAATCGTTGGGGTCGATCGCCTTGCGGTATGCCCAAAGATACTGTCCGCCCGAGCCTGCGGTCAAAATTGCCGCAATCCAGACAAGCACAGCGTCGATAACATAAGCAACCTCCGGAGATATCGGCACACCCACCGCCATGATTCCGTGGATAAGCAGAGTTATGATTATCTCAACCATTGTAAACGCGGTTTTAACCTTGCCGAACCAGCCCGCCGCGATAACAACACCGTCTCCCGATTTAACAACCAATCGCAAAGCCGAAACCATAAACTCGCGGAAGAGTATTATCATCACCGGAATAGAGCTTACCCAGCCCATGTCAACAAACACCAGCAGTGCCGCCATAACAAGCGCCTTGTCGGCAAGCGGGTCTAAAAACTTTCCAAAGTTGGTAACAAGATTATCCCGCCGCGCAATTTTGCCGTCGAGCATATCAGTATAAGAAGCGATGGCAAAAACTGCAAGGGCAATAAGGATATTAAACCTTAAAAACTGCCACAGCGCAAAAAATACAAACACCGGTATCAGCGCAACTCTTACAATAGTTAGTTTGTTTGGTAGATTCATAGCTGTAACCTCACCTTTCGTCAATCAACTGCCCTGCACTACTTCGCCAAGCAAATCGTAATCCATAGTGTCGGTTATCTTAACATACACATAATCGCCGACAGAAACAGGATCTTTTGTCGTAAAGAATATCTTTCCGTCGATTTCGGGAACCTCGCCCGCGCTTCTGCCATACCAGCACTCGGCGTATCGGTCGAACCCCTCAACTACAGTTTCAAGCACCTTGCCAAGCTGCTCGGCGCATTTCTCATCACTTATCAGCATCTGCTCCTGCATGATGATGTCTGCGCGGCGCTGCTTTTCCTCTTCGTCGATCTGGTCTGGCAGCAGAGCCGCGGGAGTGCCTTCCTCCTGCGAGTAGGCAAAGCAGCCCAAACGGTCAAACCGCATTTCCTTTACAAATCCGCAAAGCTTTTCAAACTGCTCCTGCGTTTCGCCGGGGAAGCCTGCAATAAGAGTGGTGCGCAGGATTATTCCGGGGACTCTTTCGCGCAGCTTTGCAATAAGCTCGCGCAGCTCAGCCTCACTCGAGCGGCGGTTCATTCTCTTTAAAACGGTGTCGTCGCAGTGCTGAATGGGGATATCCAAGTATTTAACGCACTTAGGCTCGCGCGCGATTACGTCAATTAGCTCGTCGGTGATCCTTTCGGGGTAGGAATAAAGGGTTCTTATCCACTTTAAGCCGTCGATTTTGCAAAGCTCTGTGAGCAGCTCGGGGAGCATACCTTTGCCGTAGATATCCTCGCCGTAGCGGGTGGTGTCCTGCGCAACAAGGATTATCTCCTTAAAGCCGACTTTGGCGAGCCACTTGGCTTCGTCGATAATTCCCTCCATCTTCCGCGAGCGGTATTTGCCCCTGATGGACGGTATTGCGCAGTATGTACAGCAGTTGCTGCATCCCTCGGCTATTTTAAGATATGCAAAGTTCTCGGTGGAAATTATCCTGCGAGAGTCTATTATCAGCGAATACTTGTCGCCGTACATTCCGATGCTCTGCTCACCGGCAAGCACCTTTTTGATAGTCTCGCCCAGAAACTCGTTTGCGCCTATGCCTAAAACGGCGTCGACCTCGGGAATCTCCTTAAGCACCTCGTCGCGATATCTCTCCGCAAGACAGCCTGTAACTATTACCGCTTTCAGCCTGCCCTCCTGCTTTAAGGTGCAGAACTCTAAAATATTGTCAATAGCCTCCTGCTTGGCAGACTCGATAAAGCCGCAGGTGTTTATTATAACAACGTCTGCAAGTGCGGCGTCGGCTATTATCTCATAGCCTTCCTCACGCAGATTGTAAAGCATATGCTCGGCGTCCACCTGATTTTTAGGACAGCCCAAGGAAACCATACCCACTCTTACTGCCATACCCTAAAAGTCCCCTTCTTCAAAATCTTCATATTCGCCGCTTGTATACTCGCTGATGGCGGCGTTTATATCCGCAAAGGAATATCCCAGACGCGCAAGAGCGGCTTTTACCTTTTTAACGCCCTTTTCATCGGTGAGATATCTTGCGTATTTTTTGTCGATAAGCTCCAACAGCCGTTCAGAGCTGCCCTCGGAGTAATCCGCTAAAGCTTCTTCGATGATATCTCGCGAAAGCCCCTTAAGGCGCATTTCCTCCCGCGCCTTAAAATAGCCGTATTTTTTTACGGTGCAGAGCTTTTCAGCGAGATATCGCGCGTACCGCCTGTCGTCAATGCAACCGATCTCGGCAAGGCGGTTTAAAACCTCATAGCAGATATCCTCGTCGTAGTTCTCGGCAAGCTTTTTAAAAAGCTCGGCATAGGAGTAATCGCGGTTGTCTAAAAGATACAGCGCGCGCTCCTTTGCGCGGCGGGTGTCGTTTGCGCGGACGATATCCTCAACCCCGCTCTGAGGGATGTCGATATCCTTTTCAAGGTGATATTCCGCGGCGATATTCGAGTTTATGAAAATCGGTTCGCCGCTTTCAAAGCTGATTTTAAGGGTTTTGCCCCTAAACGGCTCTATCGAAGTTATTTTCATGATGATTTAAGCTTTACTCGGCAGGGGTGAACTCTTCAAAATTCTCATCGTCTGCCTCTACTACCACAGATGCCGCTGCCTTGCTTTCATCCGACTTGCTTGCCGCCGCCTGAGAAGCCTCGTTCAGCGCGGCTTCCTTTTTGTTCTTTCTGGAAGCCATAACAAGCGCATTTTTGCGCTCCATTATAGCCGCCTCAATCTCGGAAAGCATATCGGGGTGCTCTTTAAGGAAGGTCATGGTGTTTTCTCTGCCCTGACCTATCTTGTTGCCGTCGTAGCTGAACCATGCGCCTGCCTTGTGGATAACGTCAAGCTCGGTTGCAATGTCCACAACCTCGCCCAGTCGCGAGATTCCCTTGCCGTAAAGAATGTCGAACTCCGCTTCCTTAAACGGCGGCGCGACCTTGTTTTTAACAACCTTGCACCTTGTTCTGTTGCCTATAACCTCGGCACCGTTTTTAATAGCTTCGCCCTTTCTTACCTCGATTCTCACCGACGAATAGAACTTAAGCGCTCTGCCGCCGGGGGTGGTTTCGGGGTTGCCGTATATAACGCCTATCTTCTCTCTTACCTGATTGATAAATATGGCAACGCAGTTGGATTTTGATATAACGCTTGTAAGCTTCCTCATCGCCTGAGACATCAGCCTTGCAAGCTGTCCAACGTGGTTGTCGCCCATCTCGCCGTCGATTTCGGCTTTTGTTACCATAGCGGCTACAGAGTCTAAAACTATAACATCAATAGCTCCCGAGCGCACCAGAGCCTCGGCGATTTCGAGCGCCTGCTCGCCTGAATCAGGCTGAGAGACCAGCATGGAATCAATGTCAACTCCGAGCTGCGAAGCATAAACAGGGTCGAGCGCGTGTTCAACGTCGATAAAAGCAACCTCTCCGCCTCGCTTTTGCGCCTCTGCCACGATGTGCAAAGCAACCGTTGTCTTACCGGAGGATTCGGGACCGTAGATTTCAACTATTCTTCCCCTCGGAACTCCGCCTATTCCCAAAGCCATATCAAGGGTCATCGAGCCTGTGGGGATGGATTCAACGTTCATGGTGGTGTTCTGACCCAGACGCATTACCGCGCCTGCGCCGTAAGCCTTTTCTATCTGCGCTATGGCTGTTTCTATCGCCTTAAGCTTTTCCTCCTTGGTGGTGGGCATTTCGGGTGCGGTTTTCTTTTCCGCGGTTTTCTTCATTGCCATGTGATGTTCCTCCTATATAAAATGGTTTTTTACAAGATTAATATAACATATTTTCGCGGGTTTGTACAGCGATTTGAGTCCGATTTTTTACCCTCTTGGCTATTTCTGTCCTGATTTTATCCCCGACCAATCAATTTTTCTGTCCTTGAAATAATATATCCTGTCATGCTCGCCTATTTCGCGGACAACCCTGCACGGCGACCCATATGCAACAACATTTGCGGGGATATCCTTAGTTACAAGGCTTCCCGCTCCGATAACGGTATTGTCTCCGATGGAAACGCCGGGTAGTATGCATACATTTGCCCCTATCCAGCAGTTTTTGCCGATGTGCACAGGAATGTTGTACTGATACTGAACCTTCTCCCTCAGCTCTGGCAATATCGGGTGACCTGCCGTGTCAATGGTGACATTCGGACCTATCATGGTGCAGTCGCCTATATAGATATGCGTGTCGTCTACAAGAGTAAGGTTAGAGTTTGCGTACACATTTTTACCCAGATGAACGAAATGCCCGCCCCAGTTTGCCCGCAGCGGCGGCTCGATATAGCTGCCCTCGCCGAACTCAGCAAACATCTTATTCAGCAGCTCAAGCCGTTTTTCCAGCTCTGATGGTCTTGTATTATTGTAGTCATAAAGCATATCAAGGCACTTTATCTGCTCGGAAAGGATATTCTCGTCGGAGCAGTTGTAAAGCGACCCGCTGTGAAGACTTTCAATTGTAGTCATATCAATCACCTATATCAATATTTTTTCGCGTATACAATCCTGTCTTTGCCGGCAAAATCTTTTATCACCGATATATCGCAATAGCCGCAGTCTTTAAGGATATCGCAGACGCTTTCTGCCTGAGCGCTTCCTATTTCAAAGACTATATATCCGCCGTTGCAAAGCGAATCCCGCCATATCTTAGGAATAACACGATAGTACTTTAAGCCGTCATCCTCTCCGTACAGGGCGGATTCAGGCTCATAGGAGACCTCTTTTTGCAGCATAGACATATCCTCACCGGTCAGGTAAGGCGGGTTGCAGGTTATCATATCAAAACCGGAAAACTGCTCTGCGCTGCTTTCGTCCAGAACATCCAGCCTGCATGGCTTAACCTTGTTTCCGTGATTTGTGATATTGGCTACAAGATAGCCATAAGCCTCTTCATACAGCTCGGCGGCGCAAATCTGCGCGTCTTTAAGATGATACGAAAGCACAACAGGTATGCAGCCCGTACCGGAGCAAAGGTCTAAAATTTTAGGCTGTTTTACTTCTTTCAGAAGATCTAATGCGGCGTCCACAAGCGTTTCGGTGTCCTGTCGGGGGATAAGCACGCCCTTGCCTACCTTGAAACCAAGTCCGTAAAACTCCCACTCGCCGATGATATACTGCAAGGGCTCTCCCGAAATCCGACGGGATATCATGCTTTCAAGGCGTGCGCTCTCTTCGTAAGAAAGCACGCGATCAAGCCTTCCCATCAGGATATCCATTCCGAAATTCCTGCCGAAAAGCTCTTCAAATATCACCCTTGCCTCAAATTCGGGCGACTCTATCCCGCTCTGCGCAAGCCTTGTTTTAGTCTGCGCAAAGGCTTTTGTTACCATCTGTCCTTCTCTTTGTCTTCGGGGATACAGGGCAGGAAGGCGGCTATAGCAACCTCGATCTGGCTGTCGTCAGGCTCGCGGGTGGTGAGTCTCTGAATCCACAGACCCGGGGCGGAGATGATTTTTGTAAAGATATTATCATACCGTCCGGCAAGCTTTATAAGCTCGTATGCGATGGAAACCACCACCGGCAGAACGCAGAGCTTTAGCAGTGCTCTAAGCCACACAGCGTCCCACGGAAGCATGAAAATGCTGTTAACGAAAATCGAAATAAACAGCACCAAAAACATAAACGATGTTCCGCAGCGAGGGTGGAAACGCCTGTATTTGCGAACGTTCTCAACCGTAACCTCGTCCCCTGCCTCGTAGCAGGTGATGGTTTTATGCTCTGCACCGTGATATTCATAGGTGCGGCGGATGTCCTTTAAAAGACTTGTCAGCCAGATGTACGCAATAAATATGAGTATTTTAATAAGACCTTCAATGATGTTTTTAACAACGTAAAGTTCGGAAAGCTTGGGTATCAGCAGCGAAAGCCCCTTGGTTGCAAGCGCGGGGAGGTATACAAACAGTCCCACAGCCAAAAGAACGCCCAAAACGCTTGCTATAGTCATGATAACTCCCATCAGCTTGTCGCCCAGCTTGTTATCAAGCCACTTTTCAAACTTAGAAGGCTCCTCGGCTTCCTCACCCTCCATCGACTTATCTGCCGACTTTGAAATGTATTTGTAGCCGCTGATAAGGGTGGTTACAAAGTTTACCGGTCCCCTTACAAACGGGGTCTTCTGATACCATTTAGCCTTTGGAAGCTCCTTTTCTTCAAGATAGATGCTGCCGTCGGACATTCTTACCGCCATGCACTCCTTTTCGACGCCGCGCATCATGATTCCCTCGATAAGCGCCTGACCGCCGATTTTTGATTTGAATTTGGGAGCCTTAACTCCTGCGTTTTCTGTCTTGCTCATTTGATATACCTTTTATCCTTTCTGATTGGTGCCTGACTGTATTCCGGGGAGGGTTATCATAACCGTCGTGCCGGTGCCAAGCTTTGAATTTACTATCAGGCTTCCGCCGTGCATATTTACTATTTCATCCGCAACCGCAAGCCCGATTCCCGAGCCGCGGCGGGGCTGATTCGCTTTATAGAACTTTGTTTTTACCTTTGGCAGATCCTCTGCCGATATTCCAACGCCGGTGTCTGATACAAGCACAACTATTTCGCCTTTTTTTTCATATGCCTCCACCGAAACAACTCCGCCCGGGTTGGAGTATTTAACCGCGTTGTCTATTATATTTATAAACACCTGTCGCAAACGCGCCCTGTCGCCGTGGACAAAGGGGAGCATTTCAGGCTCGTAATATTTAAGCTCGATTCCAAGAGCCTTGGCTCGTTCGGTGTAGATGAGCACTGCGTCTCCCAGCTCGGCAAGGATATCGCAGGTTTCAAACTGCAAAGTAAATCTGCCGTCCTGAATACGTGAGAAGTCTAAAAGCTCCTCAACCATATCCGAAAGCCTTTCGGTTTCGCCGGTGATTACCCTCATCGCCTTGCCAACGGTTTCGGGATCGTCCGGCATCTGCAAGGCGGTTTCGCTCCAGCCCTTTATAGCCGTAAGCGGAGTTCGCAGCTCGTGCGATACCGATGAGATAAATTCGTTTTTCATCTTGTCAGAGCTTTCAAGCTCGCTTGCCATGTAGTTTATAGCGTCGGCAAGCTCACCTATTTCGTCGTCCTCGGTTTTTTCTATTCTTTCGCGGAAGTCGCCCTCGGCATAGCTTCGAGCGGTTTCGCACATCCGCCTTACCGGAAGCACTATCGAGCGGATAAAATACAGTCCCGAAACAAATATCAGCATAATTATAGCCAGCACAACTGCCGAAAACAGTATTCCCAGCTTTATCATCTGATTGTGAACAGCGTCCATCGAGGTCATTATCCTCATCGCGCTGTATTCATACGACGGACCCGAAAGCATTACAATATAGCTCATCACCCGCTCGCCGCTTTCAAGCTTAAGCTCGCGGTAGCAGCATCCGGCTTCGGAGTTTTTGGCTTCGCGGTAATCGTCCAGATTCATCCATTCCGACGGCTCAAAGCCGGAGCTTGTCAGGGTTGCTCTGCCGGTGGAGTTTACAGCCATCAGCTCGTATTTATCCTTTTCGTCAAATTTCTCTATAACGTTTCTGACCTCGGCACGGAAACCGGACGACGACTGATATTTTAAAAGCTCCGACGCAATACCGTCCAGCTTGGAGGTAAGATACTGCCTTATTGTGGTTTTATAGTAGCTGTTTGCAAGTATCAGCCCCATAACGTCCACCACCAAAAGGACTGCTATAACTATTCCCAGCGAGTTTACAAGCCAGCGCTTGGTTATACTGTGTTTTCTTATAAATCCAAACACCCGCTTATCCTCCTTGGTCAGCTCTTGTTTTCCCACTTATATCCATATCCCCAGATAGTTATGATGTACTTGGGATTGGACGGCTCGTCCTCTATCTTCATTCTTATTCTTCTTATGTTAACGTCTACTATCTTTTCCTCACCGTAGTAGCTCTCTCCCCATATGTGACGAAGTATGCTGACTCTGTCCAGCGCAGTGTTCTGGTTTTTAAGGAAATACTCCATTATCTGATACTCCACCTGAGTAAGATCCACCGGCACGCCGTTTTTAAGAACCATTCTGCTTTTAACGTCTAAGGTAAACGGTCCCGAGCGTATCAGCGAATCTGGCTCGCCCTTGGTGGACTCCATAAGGCTTACCCTGCGGCAGATTGCGTCGACGCGCGCTATCAGCTCGGATATCGAAAAGGGCTTGGTTATATAATCATCTGCCCCTATCATCAGGGAGGAAACCTTATCCATCTCCTGAGATTTTGCGCTGAGCATTATTATTCCCAGCTTGTCGCTTCTTTCGCGGAGCTGGCGGCACACCGCAAAGCCGTCTATCCCCGGCATCATGATATCCAAAAGTGCACAGTCGAAGTCGCCGCCGTTATCGTCGAAGGCTTTTACAGCCGCCTCGCCGCAGTTAACGTCAACCACATCATAGCCGCTCCTTTTAAGATTCAGCACAACAAATTCGCGGATGGAATCCTCATCCTCGCAAACTAAAATCCGCTTCATAGCATTATTACCTTTCCGGCATGACGTTATAAAGACATCCTGCCTATGATATATAATAAAGGTTATTTCTTATTTCATCCTGAGTCAACAGCAGCGGCTCGTCAGCTCCGGCAAGGGTTTTGGACATGCAGGAAACAAAATCGTCTCCCGCAACGTAGGAGTAGCCGTTGTTTATCCAGTCGTTTTTGCTGCCCGAGCTTACCGCAGCTATGCTTAAAAGCTTGGGCATATCGGCAATGCTGCCGGCATCGTAATCGTATTTTACAAAGGATATTTCGCCCGCTTGCTCGCTTTTAACGGCGGTTACAAAGTTCTCCCATCTTTGAGGGATGGTGAAAACATATCCTCCGGCAACATCGTAATAGGAAAATGCCTCCACCGAGAACATTCCTATATCTAAGCTGTATGAAAGCCAACCGGTCATATAAACCGGCTCGACCTCGGGCTGATAGGTATATCCATATCCCAAAAACGGCGAAACCGTGGGAATTTCGACAATGCCGTCGCCATCGTAATCTGCGCTCAGATATCCCGACGGACGCATTGTAAGCCACGAAAGCTGAGGATTATCCGACGTAGGCGATACTATTGCTCCGTTAACAAGGGTTACAACCTCGGTTGAAACCTCGCCCTCCTCGTTTATAAGGTCTATAAACATGGCGTTCTGACTGTCGGTCAGCCCTCCGAAACGGCTGGACGCAATCGAAGCCGCCGAGGAATAAAGCGTTCTTTCCATGGTCTGATAGTCAACGCCGTCGCTTGATTTGATTATGCTTACCGAAACATTGTCTCCGACACGGCGGACTATTATTATTTCCTCGCTTCCGCAGTTGTCTATATCTGCCATTTCAAGTACGGAATATGTGCCGTCGAACCTTGAAGCAAGCATTCCGCCGCCGTATCTGTATACGCTAACGTTGTTTTCACCGTGGAGCGAGGTGCCGTAGCCAATTATTATATCGGCAGCGTCGCCATAATCGGCTATCATAACGGTGTCTATCGAGCTGCCTCTGCCGGCAAGCTCATACATGGCGTGCCAGCTGCCGTCGCCGTCGCTGTCTAAAACCGAAACTCTTACGTTTTCAGAGCCGCCCGCCTGCGTAGAGGTATAAAAAGCGAGAGCTTCATCGCTGCCGTCGGAATCTATATCCGCAAATACAAACGCCGAGCGGTAGTCCCCGCTTCGGGGATAGCAAAGCGTCACCGATTTTCCAACGCTTTCAATCAGTGCCTGATGCACCGCCGCCTGTTCGTCGGCAATGCTCGGCGCGGACATAAGACCGTCCACCGAGAAGGTGAGCGAATCACATCCGCAAAGAGTAAGTGCGGAAAACAAAACTATCAGCAAAAATATCTTTTTCAACGCCGCACCTCTCCCGATAAAAAAATAGGACAACGCGCAGGTATACTGCGCCTTATCCTATTATACTACAAATATTATTAACTTGCAAGCATTTTTTGCAGCCTGCACATCCCTATAATTATCTGCTTTCGATATCCACATAAGGCTTCTGCTTGTGAACAGCCTTATATGCAGGGCGGATTATGCGCTGACCGGTAAGCTTCTCCTCAAATCTGTGCGCGCACCAGCCTGCCATTCTCGACACCGCAAACAGTGCGGTTGCCAGCTCCTCAGGTATGCGGAGCATTCTGTAGCAAAGTCCCGAATACATATCAACGTTTGCGCACAAAGCCTTTTCGGCACCCGTTTCCTCGCGGAAGATGTCGGGCGTTAGCCGCTCGATGGCTCGCAGCAGGTTGAACTGCTCCTCGTATTCGGTTCCCTTTGCCATTTCAGAGGCGGTTTTTCTCAAAATTACCGCTCTGGGGTCGGAAAGGGTGTAAACCGCGTGACCCATGCCGTAAACCAAGCCGGTGCGGTCGGAGGCTTCCTTTCTTATGATCTTGCGAAGAAGCTCTGAAATCTCGCGCTCGTTTGACCAGTCCTTTATGTTGGCTTCCATATAGTCAAGCTGCTCCAAAACCTTAAGGTTCGCGCCGCCGTGCTTAGGTCCTTTAAGCGCGCCGACAGCCGCCGAATACGCCGAATAGGGGTCTGTTCCGGAGGATGTAAGCACCCTGCATGCAAATGTGGAGTTATTACCACCGCCATGCTCCGCGTGAAGCATGAGGATAAGGTCTAACAGCTTTGCTTCCTCGTAGGTATAAACCCTGTCCTTGCGCAAAAGGGAAAGGATGGTTTCGGCAGTCGATTCCTCGGGGCGCACCTGATGCATATACATACTCTTGCCATCGTAGGCGCGGCGCTTTACCTGATAAGCGTCGGTCATGATAACCGGCATTTTTGCCATTATCGAAACCGCAGTACAAAGCTCCTCTTCGGGTGTTTTCGACTCGGGATTCTCTTCATATGAATAAAGTGACAAAATCGACCTTGCAAGCTTGTTCATGATGTTCTTTGAGGGAGCTTTTAATATCATGTCCTCAAAGAATCCGTTTGGCAGGTCGCGGTTGTCGGAAAGGGTTTTTGTAAACGCTGCAAGCTCTTGCAGGCTGGGCAGCTTGCCCATCAGCAGAAGATACGCAACCTCCTCGTAGCCGAATCTTTCCGAACTCTGAACGCCGTTTACTATATCATAGATATTATAGCCTCTGAAATAAAGCTCGCCGGGAATGTTCTGCTTTTCGCCTTCGTTCATAACGTAGCCGTGAACGTTGCATATGTTGGTGATTCCGGCTAAAACTCCGGTGCCGTCCGCGTTTCTTAAGCCCCTCTTAACGTCGTAGCGCTGGTAATACCTTGGGTCTATTCTGTTGTTTTCAAAAAATGTTTCAAGAAAGCTGCTTCTTGTCTTGTCGTCAATGTTGAGCTTCACGGATATCACTCCTAAATAGTATATTATTTTAAGTTTACCACTATCAAGACTCGTTGTCAACACTAAATGCATAACAAGACAAGCGATTATTCATTTTTCAGCAGATTACACGATAAATAAAGATATCACAGCCCAAATTTTGCAGGAAATATGGACTGTGATATTCATTTTTGATTCTATTAGCTGTTATTTCTACCCGCCCCGCGCATATCTGCCGTCTTCACCGAGCTTAGAATGAAGATTGAAGTAGGTATAATAGTTGTAGACGTTAAGAACATCCTGCCGATAAGGTTCTTCGTTTCTTCGTTCGTTCCATGTTATCGCACGGTCGAAGTAGCCCCAGGTGTTCATCGCGGGGGCGATTTCCTCGACATCTTTTAGCATTTTGCACTCTCTCGAAAGCGGCACTCCGGCATACTCTAAGGTTTTAAGACCAAGGAAATTCGGGCTTACAATGCCAAGGTCGTTTTTGCTTTCGATCTCGTAATTTGTCCAGATTACGAACGGAGTTTCGTATCTTGTGAGAAAGCTGTTAACTATCATGTTGCGATACGGAGCGATTTTGTTTATAAATCCAATTTCAACGTTGGGCTGGTGGTCGCCGAAGAAGACTATCATCGTCTTTTCGTCTACCTTCTCAAAGTAGCTTATAAGCTCCTCCAGTGCTTCGTCAGATTTCTTGACAAGCGAAAGATACTGCTCGGCGCGGGGATAATCGCCGTCGTAGTTGGTTATATGAACATCCGAAACGAAATCTGCTCCATTGTACTCATAGCCGGAGTGGTTCTGAACCGTCACTCCGAAGATGAATATTCTGTCCGAATCCTTGTTTTCAAACTGCTCTATAACCTTATCGTAGAAGAAGCTGTCGCTGATAAGGGTGCGGACGTACTCAACATCGTCACCAAAGCCCTTTTCCCATCTGTCTGCGCTTATATATTTGCTCTTTGCGGTGGTCATATCCTCGCCGCTTACGAAATCGTCGAAGCCCATAAAGTCGTAAACCGAATTGCGCTTCCAGCAGACCTCGTAAAACGGATGCATTGCGACTGCCTGATAGCCGTAGTCCTTAAGATACGACGCCATTGAAGGAACATCCTGCCTTATGTGCTGCATATATGTATAACAGCTGTTCGGCGTATACATCATTGAAAGACCCGTAAGATATTCAAACTCGGTGTTGCAGGTGCCTCCGCCCAGAACCGAAACAAGCAGCCTTCCGTGCGGGTGATCCTTTATAAGCTTGTTATAGTATGGCATATAGGGCTGATCGGTTTTCAGCCTGCCCATATAGCTCAGATCCGAAAAGCTTTCGTTCATTATAACTATAATGTTCGGAAGCTCGGCATCGTCCTCCAAGGTGTCGTTTTCGTACTGCGAAAGATATTCGTCTATCGCGGCTGGGTCGTAATTAAGCGGCTTATCGTATTTCATCTTTCTGAAATTGATGTAAAAGCTCAGCGCAACGCCATTTACGTTGTTGGTGGATTCGGTGTCGAAGGTGGAGGTGGAATAGGAGGTGTAGTCGATATCCCAGATGTATATAACCCCCCCTGCTGTCAAAATAAGTGAGGCTATAGCCGCAATCGCCCTCACCCACATCTTAGGATATGTTACTCTGAACTTAACGACTACCGCCGTTATCAGTGCAAAGCCGGCTGTTCCGATAAGCAGGTTAGCATCAAAATGCCAATCGTCGGGAGTGGTTACGGTCAGAGCGGTGTTTATCGCATAGAGGTCGGTGGGAACAAGAGGGGTGCCTCTTACCAAAAGCACTATCTGATTGGCGGCGTGCAAAAGATAGCTCACCGCAAACTCGCACAAAAGCGATATTCTTACGGATTGCGTTAATGTAAAGACTGCAAGCTGCAAGACTGCGTAGAATATCAGATTGTCAAAATAAATATATTCGTTATACTGCTTTGCGCCGACAAGCGCCCTGACTGTCTCAAAGCACAAAACCGGTCCTAAGATAAACAGCAGAACGGAAATTATGCTTTGTACGATTTTGGGCAGCTTTATGTCAACAAACATAACCGCCGTAAACAGCAAAAAGCAGGAGAAAAATTTGAGTATTGAAGCGTAATCGGTCTTGCCGTCGGCTTCAAATGCCGAGGTGTTCAGGGCGGCGAGGATAAGTATGGCTATCGCAATCGCCGCCGATATTATCAGTTTTTTACGTGATTTAAATGATATCATCGTTATTATTTACTTTACCTTTTCAAAATTTGCTTTAAGATTTATTGCCGTGGTGGGATTAATCTCTATGGTGTCGGAGGTTTTATTGCTGCTGCCCGACCATCCGGTAAACTTATATCCCTCTGCCGGAACTGCCTTTAGTTTAAACTTATATCCCGGAATAAAGTTTCCGCTCCATTTGCCGTTTGTAAACCTTATCGCCGTGCCCTCTAAATAAACCTTTCCGCCGTTGGCATCGCTTAACGAAACGCTTAGCTTATTTGTCTTTGAGGATGAAAGCTTAAGATTGTTTTTAAGCAAGGTCGGAAGATAATCAAGCCTGTTATCAAGCCAGCCCTTGAAAGACTGAACATTGTTCCTAACGTTGCCCGCACTCTGCCAGCTGATATTTCCGAACCTTTGGAACTGCGTTGAAAGGAAGGGCGAATAGGTGTTGTAATACTCGTCGAGCTTAGCCGAAGCATAGGTCGGCTCAAAGCACACGTTTCCTACCTTTTCCATGGTAACAATAAATCTTTTCTTGAAATCGGAATTTTTCAACAGCGATGTCATCACATTGGCAAAAGAGCCGTCCTTCTTTTCGCCTATAAGCTGAGATAAAAACTCCATTTTATAGTCTCTGCCGCTGTTATAAAGATCCATCGAAAACTCGGTGTCGTAAAGCATAAAGCGCCATCTGCCGTCGTGATACTTTCCGCCCTCTTCGTTGACGGTTCTCGACCTCCAGCAAGCCCAGTTGCCCCACACCCAGTCCTGATTGCCGATATAAATCTCTGCCGCCATATAGTCAAGAAAGCTGTCCATATCAAAAAGCTCGCACGCCTTGGCATAATTCTCTGCCTTGGTCATATCGCTCCATTCAATAAAGCTCATAGCGTCCCAGAAAAGCTTTTCATCCCCTTCAACGCCGTCCTCAAGCTTGCCAGCCTTTATCATAATAGCCTCGTCCTTGGGGACGCCATAGTTCGACTCGATGAAATTGGAATCGTAAACCTCGTTAAGGGTGTAATGACCCCAGTATTCGCCGTCTAAAAAGCACACAACAAGACGGTCGTTCTGAGTGGCAAAGTTAAGATCTCTCACCAGCGACTGTGTCCACGGGCATTTAAAGGTCATAACAAAGGTGTCGTTGCCGCCGTTACGTATTGCAAACTTTTTGTAGCTCTTTATTTCCTTGCCGTCGTCATAGGCAAAGTTGTCCTCAAACAGCTTGTAGTCGAGCTTTGAGTCGCCGTATTCCGAACGCATGTAGAATTTCAGGCTCTTCTGCTGGTTCGCGCGCGACCATCCGCCCTGAGTTCTTATGCCGCATTCGGTGGAGAAGCCCAGCTCGGTTCCATCAAAGAAGTCCACATGAGCCTCGCGCTCCCACTCCCTGCCGCGCTGATTATAGTTTGCCTGCGAACCGCCGTTAAGCTCGGCTGTTGGATTTTCCTTCCTCCACTTGTCAAAGGCAGCTCCCCTGACAAAAATGCCGTCCTTATAGTTGTAAAGACCGTCGGGGTCGGTGACTACCGATATAACCGCGACGTTTTTGTATTTTTCCGCGATTTTGTTGCCGACAAAGTATGTCGAGGTGGTAACATCGCTCTTTCTGCCCTTAGAATCTATGGCTATCGCCCTTATTACCGTTCCCATGTCGAAATTGCTGCCTTTAACGCCTTCGTTGCCATCGACGGTGGTTCCGGTTTTATACATAAGCTTGCCCCTTGTTCCCGAAAGGTCTATAACCGATATCGGAGAGCTGTATTTTTTGGATTTGCTTGTCGGAACGCTTCCATCTGTGGTATAATAAACAGTAAGGTCCTTTCCGGCGGTTATGGTAAGCTTGAACGAGTTGGCATAGAAGCCGCTTGCATGAGAGAATATCGGAGCGGCAACGCTGAATTGCTTCGAGCCGGAGTTTGAAGCCTTCGGGGTAGGTGTCATCAGCACAAAATCACCGGTACCGTCGGGGCTTCTGCCGTAGGTTTCGTCTTCCTTGGTGTCGGGAAGCAGAACGCTGTCAACCACCTTGCCGTCAGCCGAGGAAAGCACAACACTGTCCTTGCCGCCAGAAAGCTTGTAGCCGGTGTGAAGCTCGGATTTGGTGGACTGCTTATCCGAAGCAAAAACTATGAGATATTTTCCCGCGCCGATGGTTACATCCGGAAAGACCCATTTTCCGGGATTGTCGGGGCCGTCCGAAAGGCGCGCTCCTTTAAGGTTTATGTCCGATTTGGTGGTGTTGTAAAGCTCTATCCAGTCGGGAGAGTCGCCCTGAGAGTCCTTTAAAGACTTTTTATTAGACGAGCAGACCTCGTTGATAACAACTCCTTTTATTCCGGATGCTGCAAAAGCATTGACAGAAACCGCAGAAAGAAGTATTATTAAAGATAGAATAGTCGAGAACGTTCTTTTCAGCATGATAAACCATCCCTTCTAAAATCCATTGTCGGCGTACAATAATATTATACAATATGCCTGCGATTTTTTCAATCCCGTTTTTATGATTTTTTAATAAATTTGTTACAAATAATTTACATAAAGGCTGTAAACTAGTCCGCGCACTTTAAATCCTTGCCGCTGTATTGCCGGACGGCAATTATCCCGCGCATTATCTCCTTAAATCTAATGAAAGGAATGCCTTTTAAATTCAAAGGCATGGTGATTTTTATGAAAGCTAAAATCAAAACCATCGCATTAAAGTACCTTTTAATATGCATAGGCTCTGTTATATACGCCGTTGCGATAAGTCTTTTCCTCGACCCCAACGGCATAGTTCCCGGAGGATTTACAGGTATTGCAATGATAATCGCAAAATTCTTTCCCGATTTCAAAATCGGCACGGTTGTGCTGGTTTTAAACATACCGATAGTTGGTCTTGGAATATACAAATTCGGGATAAAATTTTTAAGCTCGACTATCTTTTCGGTCGTGCTTTCATCGCTGTTTATTAACCTGCTTTTGCCCTACGGACCGCTGACTACCGACCCTCTGCTTGCCTGCGTTGCCGGCGGATGCCTTATGGCAATCGGCTTGGAGCTTGTTCTGATGCAGGGAGCAACCACCGGCGGAACCGACATAATAGTAAAGCTTCTGCGCCTGCGCTACCGCGGAATATCCGCCGGAACGCTGTTCATATTTACCGACGGTTTAGTAGTGCTTTGTGCGGTGTTGGTATCCAGAAACGTTGATTCGGGACTGTATGCAACGCTTTGCATAATCATCTCGGCGGTGGTTATGGACCATATCCTTAACGGCTCAAACGAAGCCAAGATGATTCTTATAGTCAGCGACAAATACCGAGAGATCACCGAAACCCTTATGAACGACCTCGACGCAGGCGTAACGCTTTTGGACGGCGTTGGCGCGTATTCCGGAAAAGAGAAAAAGGTTGTTCTGTGCGTAATCAGGAAAACAAGAGTTTCTCACGCGCTTAAGGTGATAAAAAACACCGACGATCAGTCATTTGCCATCATAACAACGGCAAATGAGGTCTTCGGCGAGGGCTACAAGCTTCATGGCGGCGACAGCTTCTGACAATACAGAAAGGACAATAACCAATGACAAGGAATGACATCTTAGATTACGTTTCAAGCCAATACGGCACCGACCCCGACTATCCATGGGCAACCACGCCGAGCGGCGCGGTGCTCAGGCATCGCGGAAACAAAAAATGGTACGGACTTATTATGAGTGTAAAGCCGAAAAGCTTGGGTCTTACAGGCTCCGAGGAGGTTGACATCCTCAATCTTAAGTGCGACCACCGAATTATAGGCGAGCTGATTAAAAGACCCTGCTTCACTCCGGCTTATCATATGAACAAGGAACACTGGATAACAGTAATTCTGGGCGAGGTTGACGACCCCAATGAAATCCACTCACTGATAGACATCAGCTACGAGCTGACAAAATAATAGCATAATACAACACAAAACAGCAAAAGCGGTTCAATCTTAAACGGTTGAGCCGCTTTCTTAAGATATCTGATAAAAAACCTGCCCCGGAGATTATCTGAGGCAGGTGTAATTTTAAGCTGTAAGCTTATTTAACAGTAACGGTCTTGTAAGGGCAAGCCTTAAGAGCAGTCTGGATAGAGCCGGTGTAGTCGGTTCTGACAATTCTTACCTTGTAGGTCTTTCCGCTCTTGAACGAGGTTGCCTTAGATCCTGTGCCGAAGGTGGAGATGGTTGCGCTGGTTCCGGTGTAGGTTCCGCAAGCCTTGTAGCTGTTGCTGTTGCCTTCTGCTACATAAATCTTGTAGGAAGGAGCACCAACGTTAGACCAAGTAATCTTGATCTTGCCCTTAGAGGTGGAAGATACAGAGGTTACAGTAAGCTCATCCTCATCCAGATTAACGTCGCCGTCGCCGGAAGTGGAGGAAGGATCTCTTGCGGTAACTGTTCTTGAAGTGGTGGAAGGAGCGATAGTTACTATGCCTGATTCGCTGCCCTTGTTAGGAATTACCTTAAAGTCGTAATCAATTTCGTTGGTAAGACCACTGATGTTAACTACAGTCTTGGTAACTCTCGAATCAATCTTGTTCCAAGTGGAAGAAGTAGATCTCTTGTAGTAGATGGTGTAGTAAGAAGCGTCGTCAACTTCCTTCCAGGAAAGCTTGATCTTCTTGTTCAAAGACTTAGCAGTAAGCTCAGCAGGATAATCCTTGCTGCTGCTATTGTCAGCAGTTGTGCCGGGAACGTTGTAAACATAACCAACCTGAGAACGTCTGCCGTTTACGTCTACTGAATATACAGTAACCTGATACGGAGTGGTGGAGCCGAAGGGGATGGTAATGCTGGTGTCGCCGCGGTATACGGGAACTTCTTCAGTTGCACCGCCGCTGAGCAGACCGTAGATTGCAACATAGTAATTAGCGCTGCTTACCTTATCCCAAGAAATCGAGGTGGTGTAGGAGTTCAAAGGAGTAACCTTAAGATTCTTGATGGTGGTCTTCTTGATAGAAGTAAGGTTATTCAAAGAAGCCTGTGCCTTAACGGATGCAGTTGCTATAGGAGCATAGTTATAATTGTTGGAGTTATCATATATCTCTATTCTGTAGTTGTAAGCGTTGGAAATCGGAATCTGAGCGTAGGTTGTGCCTTCAACCAGCTGAGAAGAACCACTGGTATCGCCCTCACGGTAAACAACGATTGCATAAGATCTTGCGCCGGTAGAAAGCCACTGAACATAAGCGTAGTTGGAGTAGCTGGTAACGGTGCAGTTGTTGCCCTGAGTTACAACTCCGTTGGATGACTGACCGTAGCTAGGATAATAAGGATAGCTGCTGCCATAGTTTGAACCGGTGGTACCGAGATCACGATAAGAACCGTCAGACATTTGCGCAACTACATTAAGAGTGAAGGAATTGGTTACAGAGAGGAACGGAACAGTCCAGTAGGTGGTGTTTGCGTCAACATACTGTCTGCCGGAGGTGATGTTGTTGCCCTGATAATTAATAATATATCCCGTTGCGCCGGAAACAGGAGTCCATGAAAGAACAAGGTTGCCATTGTAGTTGTTAAGGGAAACGTTTCCGCTGCCGGATCCGGTGCTGCCGTAATTGTAGCTTACCATACCTATGCGCTGCCAAGTGCCGGCATTGTAGCTATAAGAGCCTTCAACAACGATATTCAAACCATAGTATGCATTGCTTAATGAAACGCTGAAGGATTTGCTGGGAAGAGGGCTGCTGTACTGATAGTTGGTGCTGTTGCCGTAAGCAACACCTATACGGTAAACGCCGAAGCTATAGTCGTTGATGGTACCAACGATTGCACCGTTTCTGATTTCAGCAGTAACGTTGCCGCCTACATACAGGTTGTTGCTGGAAGTAGATCCGCCGGTGGAGCTTGTGTTGCCCCAAGAAGCAAAGTTGGTGGTGCTGTAGCTGTTAGGTGTTCCTACATAAAGCTTGATAGATACGAGGTTGGAGTAGGAAACGCCAACATCGAATTTTGCGGTAGCCTTGCCATTTGCAGTGGTATATTGCAATTTAACAGGCTGACCGTTCATAGTGGTATTGCCAGACTTGTAAGTATATACGGCAGTGTAAGCTGTAGCACCACTCTGAGCATTGAACTCAAGGTTAATACCACTATCGTCGTATATTACCTTCATGTTTGTGCCGGATGATGTTATCGGCACGGTAACGGTCGCGGAATTTGCAGAATCAAGCTGAACACTTCCGTTGTAATAAATTACCTGTGCAAAGTACTCGCCGCCTCTGCTTGTAGCATAGTCGTTATCGGTCTTAGCGAGGTCGGAAGCGGAGGTAAGCGTTACGGTTTTAACAGTTGTGTTGCCCATAATGTAATTTATGACAACCTTGTTACAGTTCGGAACGCTTTTACCGCTCGTGAAGGTCAGGGCAAGCCTATTACCGTCATCACGAGTTGTCAGAGTTGCGGTAACGCCAGCTGCCGCAGCTGGGAACGTGAACATAGTGATAGCCAAAATTGCGGCTAAAACTATTGCGAATAATCTTTTAGTCATTTTGTGACACTCCTTTTAATTGATTAAGTTTATTATAACACCTAAAAGCCAATTTGTAAATACATATTTGAAAATTTTATTAAAAATTAAACTTTTCTTAATCAGTTGAAATTCTCCGCAAAAGGTGTTACACTGATAATACAACTTACATACGCGAAATATTGCACTCGAAACAAAAAAATATTATTTTTTCAGAAAGGACGAAATTTCTATGACAACCGTAACAAAAAAACCATTCGGCAGACTTTCAGACGGCAGGGAGGCTTCCTTGTTTGAAATGAAAAATTCAAGCGGAGCATATGTTGAGATAACCGACTTTGGCGGAGCTATCCGCTCCATCAACGTTCCCGATAAGTCCGGAGCTTTGAAAGACGTTGCTTTGGGATACGACTGTGCCGCCGACTATGAAGCTCAGGACAAGTACATCGGTGCGCTTATAGGCAGACATGGCAACAGAATCGAAGACGCAAAGTTCCGCATTGGCAGAAACGTTTACCGTCTTGCCAAAAATGACGGCAGAAATAACCTTCACGGCGGACCAATGGGCTTTGACAAGCGTCTGTGGGACGCGCGCATCGACGGCGAAGCGCTGGTTCTTACCTATCATTCGCCTAACGGCGAGGAGGGCTTCCCCGGAAACCTCAATGTAACCGTTCGATACACCTTTAATGAAGACAACGCCCTTGCAATCGATTACTCCGCGGTCAGCGACGCCGACACCGTATGCAACCTCACCAACCACTGCTATTTCAATCTGGACGGCGAAGGCTCGGGAACCATTCTCAACCACTCCTTAAAGATTAATGCAACCCATTTCACCGTTGGAAACTCCGAGTGTCTGCCGGTTGGCTATGTCGCCAAGGTAGAGGGTACTCCGCTCGACTTCACCGATTTCCATGTTGTCGGCGAGCGTATCAATGAAAATTACGAGCAGCTTGTCTTTGCAGGAGGATACGACCACAACTTCTGTCCTGACGGCGAAGGCTTCCGCAAATTTGCAACCCTTAAGGCGGCTGAGTCGGGCATAGCCATGGACGTTTATTCCGACCTTCCGGGTATGCAGTTCTACAGCGGAAACTTCCTCAACGCTATTCCTCCCTTTGGAAAGGGCGGCAAGCCGATTGAAAAGCGCACCGGTCTTTGTCTTGAAACACAGTTCTATCCCAACGCCATGAAGATTCCCAGCTTTGAAAAGCCTGTACTTAAAAAGGGCGAGCGCTACCATCACGTAACCGTTTACGCCTTCTCCTGTGAGAAGTAATCCGTCGGGATGCATAAGGTTTTAGCCAAGGGCATACTTTCGGCGCAGAACGGAATGAATATTTACCGCGGCTGCACCCACGGCTGCATCTATTGCGATTCGCGGAGTGAATGCTACAATATGCAGCACGATTTTGAGGATATAGAGGTCAAACAAAACGCCCCCGAGCTGCTGGCTGACGCATTAAAGCGCAAGCGCCGCCGCTGTATGATAGGCACCGGCGCGATGTGCGACCCCTATATGCACTGCGAAACCGAGCTTATGCTTATGCGCAGGTGTCTTGAAATAATAAAGCGGGAGGGCTTCGGAATTGCGGTTCAGACAAAATCCGACAGAATCCTGCGGGACATCGACCTGTATGACGACATAAACCGCTCTGCCAAGGCGGTCATCCAGATGACCCTTACCACCTACAACGAGGATTTGTGCCGGATCATCGAGCCGAATGTCTGCACCACCAAGCGCCGCTTTGAAACGCTTATGGAGTTCAAAAAGCGCGGGATACCCACTGTTGTGTGGCTCTCCCCTATCCTTCCTTTTATAAACGACACCGAGGATAACCTGCGCGGAGTGCTTGATTACTGCTTCCGCGCCGGCGTTAAGGGGATCATCCTTTTCGGCTTCGGGCTGACGCTTCGTCAGGGCAATCGCGAATATTTTTATTCGGCTTTAGATAAAGATTTCCCCGGAATGAGCGGAAGATACATTCAATCCTTTGGCAATTCCTACGAGTGCGCAAGTCCGCATAATCAGCGACTCTCAAAAATTTTTCATGAGGAATGCCACAAGCACGGAATGATGCACAATTATGATGAGATTTTTGCATATCTTCATCATCTTCCGGACAGCTTTGAGCAGCTTTCACTTTTTTGATTCATATTTAAGACGTATTTTGCGGACGTTTCGCTGCAGAATTCTTAAAATTAATTAAAAATTCTGCGATTTGCACGAATTTTTCTCTGATTATTTGTGATTAATTGCAAAAGTGCCGTTCCCTGATTAGCTCAGGAAATGGCACTTTTTATAATTTTATTCCACTGTAACCTGTGCGTCAGACTGCGAAAGGATATTTCCGTCCTTATCTGTAACCGTCAGGATATACTTGCCCGTCTTGGTAGGAGCTTTGATGGACACATCCTCGCCGGTTGCTTTTGACTGCGCGGGGTCGCTTTCGTCAAAGGCAGAAAGACCGGACTGCGCCAGCCATATAACGACTTCCTTATCCGAAGGTGCGGCAGCAAAGGTTATATCCTCGCCGGTTTTGACGGTTATATTGTCCGTAAGAAGCCTGTTAGCCTCCAAAACCTCGGTTGTAAAACTTATCTTCTCCTCGGAGCCGTCCTGCGATACAACGGTTATAGTCCACTCACCTGCCTCCGAAATCTTAAAGCCGGAAGGAATCTCCTCGCCGTTTACGGAAGCCTTTGCACCCTGCTTTACCTTGATTTCAAGCGGTGAAAGCTTGCTTACGTTGTATGTCTTGCCCTCGGATACGTTTACAGCCGACTTTCTTTCACCGGCATACACGGTAAATGTTCCCTCGCCGGAGTTTGAGCCGTCGGCATACTCAATATAAAGCTTATATTCGCCAGGCTTTTCGGGGATTAATATGGTTTTGGCGTTTCCTGCCGCCTTGGTCATGTCCTCGCCCTCGGCGAATATCTCCGTTCCGGCAGGCGCGAGCCAAACGGTATCGTCCGGCGAAAGAAGACCACGCCTTGGAAGCTGTTCTCCGCACTCGATGGAGACGTTTGAAGCAAGCTCATAGTAATCGTCCGGCATAACGTCCTTTGAAACCATGTGGGTGTATTTATCCTCCAAGCCGGAGTAAAGAACCACCTTGTAGCCCTCCAGGTTCCAGATATAGTCCTCATTGACATACTGTTCGAGGGTGCAGTTGGGAGCGGTGGTTTCCGAACGGTTGGTGTTTGAGAAGCCGTTGGTAACTGTGCAGTCGTGCTTGCGCATCCAGTCGTTGAGCTCGTAGACGTTTCTTATCGTGTTGGTTACAACGTTGTGGTCGAACAGAATGTATGCGCTTCCCTCATCGGGGTGGAAGCCGTTTACCATCTTCGAGCCGTTGGCGGCTGTGGGCTTGCGGAAGCAGTTGATGTAGTTGTAGCAGAAGTCGCTCGACTCCGACCAGTCCTCGTTGCCCTGCTGACCGAGGGTGTATATTCCGCCGGCGTCCTGCAAAACTGAGCATATCTCCTCAACGCGGTTGTAATTTACATGGTTGAACCGCGAGGTTTTTGTGGGCTGTCCCGGAAGCTGCGAGCCCTCAGTGCCGTCGAAATTGCACCATCCCCAGCCGATAGACATTCCGCTGTAGGAGCATTTATAAATAAAGTTATGCTCGCATACAAGGTTATAGGTGAAGAACGTTGTTATCGGCGAGTTTCCGGGGAAGAAATAGCAGTTTTCCAGCAGGTAGTTGTTCTTTATAGTGATATTTTTCGGGACTCCCTCGGTGCCGGACGGAAACTTTTCCTTGTCCGGTCCTGCGCTGGTTTCGCTTACCCTCTGCTTTTCGGTGTCGTTTTCGTAGATATGCTGCAAAGGACCTACGGTGATTCCCCCGCCGCCGGTGTAGGCGATGAAGTTGCCTATAATATCGCAGTCGTAGACATCATTTTCAAGATGTATTCCCAAGTATCCGGTGGACTCAAAGCCGCCGTTTATGAAATCAACATCATGAGCGGTGGAAACATGAACCGCCGCCGGTGCAACGTCAAATGAGCGGTATAAATCGTTGTGCCAGAATAGGTCGGAATACTTTGTGTGGATGGTGCAGCCCTGGGTGGTGGCGTTGCCATATGAGCCGTCCAGCTCGTATAAATTCCAGTCGGAATAGGCAAATGTCAAGCCGTCGAACACAATATTCTCGGCATACTTTTTCTTGGGCTGAGAGCCGCTTATCTCGATAAGCTTTTCAAGCTCGGGGATAATAACCTGCGCCGTTGACATATCCTCGCCCTCGCGCGGGATGTAATAAAGAGTGGAGCCTGCCTCGTCGAAATAGAACTGCCCCTCTGAACCCAGCCACTCGAAAACGTTGATGATATCGTTTTGATTTGTGGGGCTGTAGCCGGTGTTCCAGCCCAGATTCTGGGCGACCGCTGCATAAGGCATCTGAAAGTTTACGCGCACATCTCCCTTATCGGTTTGCTCCAGCGAATCCGCGCAGACGGTGGCTTTAACCCATGTTGAGCCGGATTCAAGCTCGATATTGCGCGGGTTGCGGGTGTCGGCGGGAAGGTTTGCCGACGGCGGGATTATGGTTGCGGTCTTTATTCCGTCCTCCGATATCCATGCCCAATCCGCCATGCCCTGAGTTACGGCGTAGAACCCTGCCGCTGCCACGGGTTTTGCGGAACGTCGGGTCATCGAAGCTCGCTTGCCGTTGACATATATCGCCCGAAGCTTGCAGTCGCGCTCAAGATGCGCCTTGTAGGCTGTAAGACCGTCCTTAAGCCAGTCAACCTCGGCGGCTGGCTCCCATTCGCCATCAAACAGCCTTCCGCCGCTGATTATGGGATGGGCGCCTTTTGCCGCGCGGTATATCACCTTTGTGTTTTTGTTTCCCGAATCGTTTTCATCAAAAACAACGGTGTCCGAAAGCTGATAAAAGCCGTCGGCAAATTCAACAACTATGTCGCCGCCGGACTTTTTCATCTCACGGACAGCTTGACGCGCCATATCCATCGAGGCAAACGGAGCGGTCTGAGAGCCGTCCCCCGATTCGTCGCTGCCATCCGGAGAGACGTAGATAATTAGCTCAGCAGTTGCAGTTTCATCAGTATTTCCATCCTGACATCCGCTGAAGCTTAGCAGGCAGGCGGCAGTAATTATCGCCGCCAAAAATACAGAAATAAATCTTTTCATAGCATTCTCCAAGTAAATCATGATTTGATTATTGCAGTAATATTGTAGCACAATGCGCCGCCGTTCACAAGCAAATATTATTATATATCAGTGATTTGTGAGTATAAATCAGTCGGATTTTGCTTTGCAGTTTGTGGTGTTCCCTCGGGCGCGCCGACGGGATTGCTTGGCTATCGTGGTTTTGCTAATCGCCGAACCTTGGTGCAGGGCGGAGGTCGATGCGCCCAAGGGCGCATTAGCGAAGTGGAACTGCGGTGCCGCTTCGCTCAGGACGCGCAGCGTCCCGACCTCCGCCGCCCCACAAAGCTGTGTGGCGCGCCCTTCCTCTGCCAACGACGTCGGCATACTCACAATGACACTTTCTGTCATCGCAAGCAGCAAAAAACCGCTGCCAGCCGCAAATATCGCGGCTCAGCAACGGTTTTAACCAATAAATTTTACTGCATTACAAAATACACAATCAGCATAAGAATCGCAACTGCAAGAAAGCACAAGCCAACCAGCAGCATCTCCTTGTTCCACGGCTTGCGTGATTCCGCCTTGCGCTGCTTAAAGTCGTACAGCGTCTCAAACTCAAATCTTCTTGAGGTGAACGGCTTTATCAGCCAGTCAACGCCGTACTTCAGAACGTCATATGCGCCCTTCGAGCTTGCCCAGCTGAGCGCTCCTGCTCCCGAAAGCAGCACGCCTGCTATGGTAAAGCAGTCGGTAAGCTTTGATACGATTCCCAAAGCCTCCCTTTCGGCAAAAAGACCGTTGGCATATGCGCATATGCCGAATAACACAACCGCAGTTATCAGTGCCCCTATGTATCTGTAGGTATTGCCTTTAAACATCCTTATCTCACTTTAATATTTCCATATACTTTTCATATTCCGCCTGATTGCACTGTACAAAGTGACCCTTCTTTACCTCTCTGAACGAGGGCTTGTCGGTGGAATAATCATGCTCGGCAAGGGGATTGTAAGCAATTCTCTTTCTTTGCTTCTCATAAACCGGGTCGGGAAGAGGAATCGCAGAAAGAAGCGAGCGGGTATACGGATGAAGCGGATTTAAGAACAGCTCATCAGAAGGTGCAAGCTCAACCATCTTGCCGTAGTACATAACTCCGATTCTGTCCGAGAAATACTTTACTACAGACAGGTCATGAGCTATAAACAGAATGGTAAGACCGAATCTGTCTCTGAGGTCGTTCAAAAGGTTGATTACCTGCGCCTGAATCGAAACGTCGAGCGCGGAAACAGGCTCGTCGGCGATGATAAGCTCGGGATTCATGATGATCGAGCGTGCAACGCCTATACGCTGGCGCTGTCCGCCGGAAAATTCATGAGGATAGCGGCTGGCGTGTTCGGGAACAAGTCCTACCAGCTCAAGCATCTCATAAACCTTTTCGTCGATGATCTTCTTGTTTCTTTCGCCCTGGATTATAAGTCCCTCGGCGATAATCTCCCTAACCGTCATTCTGGGGTCGAGCGAAGCTATGGGGTCCTGGAAAATCATCTGAATCTGGGTTACAAGCTTGGTGCGCTTTGCTTTTCTGAGCTCATTGTTAAACTCAACGGTAAGCTGCTTTTTCTTTTCGCCGTCCGCTTTCTCAATCATGGGAAGATACTTTTCCCTGACTGCGGCACAGAGCTTGTCGGAATATTCCTTATCGCAGTTTTTCTGGTCGTATTTGGCTTCGGCAATCTTCTTTTTCTGCTCGGCGACTATTCTGTCGCACTCTGCCTTAAGCCTTGCCTTTTCCTGCTCGGTGGCGTTCTGAGACTTTTCCTTGTATTCCTTCAAAGCGTTATTCATAGCGTCTTTATAAGACTTTATGCCTGCGCATATTCTTACGCCTTTAAAGATAACGTCTCCCGATGTGATGTTATAAAGCTTGATTATCGAACGTCCTGTGGTGGTTTTACCACAGCCCGATTCTCCTACCAGACCGAATACCTCGCCCTTTTTGATGTCGAAGCTGACATCGTCGACCGCCTTGGTATCCCCAAAATACTGGCAAAGATGTCTGACGCTGAGAAGAACATCGGAATCAAGACCAACATCTACTTTTTTTGTTTCGTTGTTACTCTGCATTTTGTGTTCCTCTCTTTTCCTGCATTCTCTTTATTCTGTCAAGAATAATCTTGGGCGGCTCTACCTTGGGAGCGTCCGGGTGCAAAAGCCATGTTGCGGCATAGTGAGTGTCGCTTACCTTAAACATAGGCGGCTGACGCTCGAAATCTATCTTCATCGCCTACTTGTTTCTTGCGGCAAAAGCGTCTCCCTTGGGAGGATAGATCATGTTCGGAGGCGTTCCGGGGATGGCTTCAAGTCTTTCATTGGTGTCAAGATCGGGCATTGAAGAAAGCAGTGCCCATGTATACGGGTGAGCGGAATGATAGAATATATCCTCCGACAGACCGTATTCAACTATCTTTCCGGCGTACATAACGGCAATTCTGTCTGCCATGTTTGCAACAACGCCGAGGTCGTGGGTTATGAATATAACCGAGAGCTGGCGCTCCTCCTTAAGCTTGTTTATAAGCTCAAGGATCTGAGACTGAATGGTAACGTCGAGCGCGGTGGTGGGCTCGTCGCAGATAAGGATATCCGGGTTAGCAGCCAGCGCAATAGCTATAACAATACGCTGTCTCATACCGCCGGAGAACTCGAATGGATACTGGTTGTATCTCTTTCTGGGCTCGGCTATACCAACCTCGTCCATCAGCTTGATTGCCTTTGCCTTTGCTATCTTTTTAGTGACCTTGTTTACAACGCCCGAAGCGTTTTCTTTAAGGAAGTCTATAGCGTCGACTGTTTCCTTGTCGTAGTCGCGGTTCTGTCTATTGGCGATCGACTCCTCAAAATGAGCGGTTAGCCTTGCTATCTGACGAAGAATGTTCTGCTTTGCCAGATCAAGGTCGGTAAGGTTAGGCGCGGGAAGCTTCCAGTCGGGATCCTTGCCCTTGGCTTTGAGCTTGTCGTGCTTTGCCTTAAGCTTGTCATATTTTGCCTGCTCGGTCTTGTTCTTGGTGATACCGTTAAAGTAAACGTCGATATCGCTCTTAAGAGCCGAGGCAAAGGTATAGGCAAGGCTGTCCTTAACTATTTCCAAAGGATTTATGCACTTTTTAACCGCAGCCGAAAGCTCCTTAGCGGTGGCATAGCACTCTGCCTTGTCCAGATTTTCCTTTTCAAAAACGGAAATCTTCTCGTTCATCAGCTTAACGGCAACCGCCTTGCTGTCATACGACTGCTCGGCAGAGTATGTAATGCCCTTCTTGGCGTCGGCAATAAAGTCGAGCATAAAGTTATCGTCGAGATACTTGCGAAGATAAACGTTGAGCTCGCGAACCGGCATTTTTGGAAGCTCCTTGCCCGAATAGGTCATATAATAGCCCATTGCAAAGAAGTTCGGCATTTCAAGGTTAACAGCTTCCTGCATGATCTCCGACATTTTGCGGAGCTTTGCAGCGATATCGGTGTAATTTCCGGATTTCTTTGCCTCAGGAGCCGCAGCTTTTACCTCTTTTCTAAGCTCGGAAAGAGCGTCGGCTTTTTCGTTTACAACATATTCATGAATCGAAGCCTCGGCATAGCGGCATATCTGCTTTAAGCGGTAAGCAGCATCCTTAGCGGCGTGCTTCTCCATCTCAAATGCAAGATCCTCAATATCGTCCATAGCTTCCAAAGCCGCATCATGAGCGGCGTTATAGCTTGATTCAAGGTCGAGGTGCTTGTATTCAAACTTGTCAAAGTCCTTACACTTTTTATCTATTACGGCTTCCTTTGCCTTGTCGCCGTTTGCAATGGCGAGCTTCATGGCATCGCCCAAGTCCTTTAAATAGGTGTTAAAGGTTGAGCGGCTTTCGCGCTGGCGAGCCTTGCCCTTTAAAATCATTGCCTCGGTGAGCTGCTTGCCTATCTTAACAATAGGGTTAAGGCTGGACATAGGATCCTGGAAGATCATGGCTATTTTGTCGCCGCGGATCTTGTGGAATTCCTCTTCGGATATCTTTAAAAGATCCTTGCCGTCGTAGATGATCTCGCCGCCCTCGATTATCGAGTTGCCGGCAAGTATACCTAAAATCGCCTTTGATGTTACCGACTTACCCGAGCCGGACTCGCCGACGATTGCAAGGGTTTCGCCCTTTGCAAGGTCGAAGTTGATTCCTCTTACCGCCTGAACCTTGCCGTTGGTGGTGCGGAAGGATATAGTAAGGTCTCTTACGCGAAGTTTATTTTCCATATTAATCCTCCACTCCTCTCGTTGACGGGTTGAACGCGTCGCGCAGTCCGTTGCCGAACAGGTTGAACGCAATCAGCAGTAAAGCGAAATAAAGCGCCGGGAAGAACATTGCGTGGGGAGAGCTTGTCATAGAAGTCTGACCCTGAGACATAAGTGTGCCTATACTTGTTCCGGCAAAGTCGGAAATGTTTACGATTCCTAAGTAGGAGAACGAAGTCTCCGAGTTGATAACGCTTGGGATGGTAAGCGCGCAGCTTGTTATAATAGTACCCAGCGAGTTGGGGAAGATGTGCTTAAACATCAGTCTCCAGTCGGAGGCACCCAGGGTTCTTGCCGCGTAAACAAATTCCTGATTCTTAAAGCGGTAGAACTGCTTTCTTGTAAGTGCAGACATTCCTATCCATCCTGTCATAACAAACGCAAACAGGAACGCAGGGACGATACCAACCTTTTGTGCTAAGTGCAGCTGGAACAGAACGGTTACAACAGTGAACGGCACACCGGAAAGTACATCGGCGATTCTATCAAGAACCAAGTCGATGTTTCCGCCGTAGTAGCCCTGAATAGCGCCGTAAACCGCACCGATTGTAAGGTTGATGGCGGATACGAGTATCGCAAACAGGATTGAGAATCTCGAACCTACGCCTATAGCAAGGAATAAATCCATGCCCATGGAGTTGGTTCCGAAGATGTAGAACGGCTCATTGTCGTTGAGGTACTGATAGTAGTTGTAATAGCAGATTCTGCACTGAACCGAGCCCGACTTCTTTGTGCTGTAGATATAGCTTCCGTCGTCTCCCTCAACTCTTAGCGAGTTGTAAGGAGCGCCCTCTATTGCCTTGTTGGTGGAATATGCGGGCTGATAGTTGCCGTTTGCGTCGTAGTCGGGGGTACCCTTAGCGTCGAGAACCTTGTACCAGATGCTTGGTCTATCGGCGATTCCGGATATATCCTTGGGGTCTACATAGGGGTAGATTACCTGAATGCCGGTTTCGTCCTGCCACTTCTGGATAGCTTCAAACTCATCGTAGGACAGTACCAGATACATAACGCCCTGAGAATAGTATTTGTTAATCCTTATCTTGTAGGAGTTTGTAACCTTATCCTGACCACGATACTTGGTGGTCTGTTGAGTGGTTGAAATTGTCTTTATGTAGGGATTGTAGCCGGTTTCAACGCCTATACCGTTCCAGTATGCCATGGTCAGGTCGTTCTGCGAGTCCATGGTAACGCCGCCGTCGAGGATGCCAAGCTTAAGCTCTGCTATCGCTCTTACAAACGGAGGATAGCTGACGTAAAACTTATCCTGATCGGTGATTTTATAGGGCGAAATTATCGGAGAAATAACCGAGAACATAAACAGCGCAAAGATAATCCATGCGCCGGCAACTGCCGCCTTACTCTTTTTAAAGCGAATCAAAGCGTCGGCAAAGTAGCCTCTTGCCTTGGTTTCAAACTTTGTGTCGTGAATTTTAGCGTCGGTCTGAGCAAACTCAAACTGCTCAGCCGGAATATGCTCCAGCTTTACTTCGCTGAAAATATTATCGTTGTACTTCATCATTTCTTCGACCCCATTCTGATACGAGGATCAATAAAGCCGTAGCTTATATCCACAACGATGCTTGCAATAAGTCCTATCGCAGTGTAGAAAATCGTATCGAGCATAAACATTGGATAGTCAAGTCCGGTGATAGCATTAAGATAAAGTCTGCCAACGCCGGGGATCGAGAAAATCTTCTCGATGATGAGCGAACCACTCAAAATTCCTACGAACGAACCGAAAATCGAAGGAACTATAACTACCATACAGTTCTTGAAAGCGTGGCGGACAGTCGCCTGAACCTTTGTAAGTCCCTTGGTTCTTGCCAAAAGCATAAATTCACTTGTCAGAACCTCGGTAAGCTCTGCACGGGTAGTTCTGGTGAATCCGGCTATAACGCCAAGCGAAAGCGAAAGTATTGCAGGAATCATGCTCCAGAACATCGGCCACGAAAACCAATCCGTACCCTCTTTCATAAGGAAGGGGAACCAGCCCAGCTTATACGAAAGGAAATACTGAATCAAAAATGCGTAAACAAAGCTCGGTACTGAAATCAGCGCCATGGTTACTGTTGAAATAACGTTATCGATCCATGTGTTCTTTTTAAGCGCTGCCCACACGCCGAACGCTATTCCTATAGGAATACTTAGTATTATCGACCACAGGTTTACAATAACAGTCGCGGGGAGCTTTTGAAGGAAGATATTCAGAACGGGCTGTCCGAAATACAGAACGTCAGAAATTCCGAAGTCGAACTTGGTGAAGATGTCTTTCATGTAAATTCCGAACTGAACAAGGTACGGCTTTCCGTAGCCCAATGCCTCACGGCGAACCTCAACGATCTGGGAGTGAGGGTCTCCGGGCGGAAGTGGTGCGGGCGGAAGCATTCTTATCAGAACAAAGCACATAAGCGTGATGATAAACAATGTCATCAGCATAAGCAGAATTCTCTGCGCAACATATTTTGCCATGCAGTTACCTCCTAAGAATTATTTTCGGCGGTTGTCCGCCGCTTGGATATGAAATATCCGCTTGGTTTATGCTCTGCGCGCATAAATCTTCGATAAAAATGCAGAAATCAACACACGGTGCGCGCCGAAATTTCTGCGCGCTTATCGAAGATTATGACTTAAGCAGGCATTTTGCTCTATACAAATCTCACAAACGAGATACAATTTTCATGATTATGAAAATGCAGGTGCGGGACAAGTAATATGTCCCGCACCTGAACAGTACATTTTAAGCGTTCAGGGTAGACCTGAAAGTATCGGTTTGATTCAGGATAAACCTGAAATTCAAATTAGTACTTGAGTTCGCCGCCGTTGTCAGCAAGAAGCTGAGCCCACTCGGTTTCGTCGTAGTTGTACTTCATGTAGGTGATGCCGCCTCTGCCCATGATCGGGTTGTACTCTTCAACAACGTAGTAAACCTGCTGAGAAAGAAGGCTCATACCGCCGTCCTGAAGCATCGGGAGGTAGTCGTAGGTGTTAAGAATAGAAACCTCGAAGTTTGCAAGAATCTCAAGTCTGGTTTCGAGATCTGCATTACCTTCGCCGAAGTTGTAATCCTTGCCGTTAATGGTAACGGTAGCACCGTTAAGAGCGTCAGACCAATTCTTAAGGTTGGTGGTGATTTCTTCGCCGTCGATAGTCATAGTCATGTCAACGGTTTCAGCATTGAACCAGCCAGCGTCATAAGCGTTGGACGGATTTACATAAAGGTCGGTAAGTGAGAACGGGTTCAGAGCAGAACCGGACCAACCACCGAGAACGGTGTCGGTAAGACCTTCTCTGAGCTTGTTAGACCAGTCGTTGCCGTAAGGAGCAGACTTAACGAATTCGATCTTGCCCTCGAAAGGAGTGCCGGCGTCAACTTCGTTGATCTTCTCGTTGAGGTAGTTGATGGTCTTGGTCATAAAGTCGGAATCGGAAGAAATAGCATATTCGATTCTTACGGTCTGATCAGACTTGCCGTCGCCGTCAGCATCGGTGATGAAGCCTGCGGTAACGCCTTCGTCGAATGCAGCCTTAAAGAGCTCCTTAGCCTTTACAGGGTCGAAACCGGTGATGGAAGCAGCAGCCTCATCAAGGCTTGCATAGTCATCAACGTTTACAGAGTAGAAGGTGCAGAGTGCTCTCTTAGCAGCGTCGGTATCACGGTACTTAGCACCGGTATCGGGGTCGTAGATATAGTTGGTACCGATAAGTCCGTAACCGCCGGATCTTGCGGGAGAAATGGTAGCTGCGAACAGGTCTCTGTCGTAAGAAACAGCCAGAGCCTTTCTGAAGTTAAGGTTGGTCATCATTTCAAGGTCAACCTTGGTCTTGTCGAAGTCAGCAGCGCCTTCACGGTTAGCAATGGATTCCTTATGACCGTTGAGGATAAGGAAGAAGATAGTTTCGGAAGGAGTTGCGTGGCAGAACTCGGAGCTTCTGTAAGTCTCAAAGTCCTCAGCCTGCAGACCGTAATCCATCAGCTGTCCTTTAAGGAACATAAGCTTTCTGGTTGCAGCTTCTTCAACTACCTGAGTGTCGATAGCAGAAGTCCAGTACATCTGGTAGGTCTGACCGTCGGTAGGATCAACGTAGATGTGCTTGCCATCGTTCCAGCCGTACCAGTTTTCGTTCTTTTCAAAACGCATATGCTTGTCTGCCTGGTAGTCGGTCATCTTGTAAGGACCGTAGGAAGAAGTGGTGGCAACGCTGGTGTTGTAGGTAGAAGTCCAAACACCGTTGGATTCGGTAAGGTTAGCCTCGTAAAGGTCTTCCTTAACCAGCCAGTTAGAAGTAAGGTTGTAGTAAAGGTTGAAGCCCTTGAGGGACTTAGCCAGTACTAAGGTAATCTGATAATCGCCGCTCTTGTAAAGACCAACAGTTGAATCATACTCAGCAGCAGGGTAATCATGAGCGATTACGAAGTAGTTGGGAAGGTCAGCATCGGTTTCGCCCCAAGCAGGGTTACCGGTGGTAACAGGGGTGAACAGAGCAAGGTTTTCATCAGTCAGCGGGATAAGACCGTTCTCATCAGCCATAGCGATAAGAGCTTCCCAGTTGGTAAGGTCGAATACGTTAGCGCCGTAACCTTCGTCGTCAACATAGTCCTTAAGAGTGTTTCCGCCGGTCCAGTCAAGCTTGAAGTCAAGACCGATGTACATCTTGTCGCCTTCAGCAGTAGCATACTGACCGTCAGCACCCTTTACGAGGTCTGCAACAGCGTAAGCTGCGAGAGAATCCTTGTAAGAGGTCTTGCCGTTGTTGGCATAAGCCTCAGCACCGGCAATAACAAAGTTCTGAGAATAGTAGTCGGTAGCTCTGTAGTTCTTGAGATCGGGATCAAGAAGCTTCTTCATGGAGTATACATAGTCATCGGCGGTGATGGGTGTGCCATCTTCCCACTTAGCGTCGGGGTTGAGGTCGATGGTGTATGCATAACCGGAATCAGCAGACTCGGGAATGCCGAACTCAGGATGCTCAGCCTTTACAGCCTCGGTAACGTCAACGGGAGCGGAAGCAGCCATTTCGGGAACGATAGCGTAACCGGTAAAGTCTTCCTTGCCCTCAACGTCGTTGATAGCGTACTGAGCGCTGATAGCGTCGTTGAATACGAAGTTGTAGAAGCCCATTCTGAGGAAGTCAGCAGGATATCTGTCATCAGTGGTCTGGTATGTATGAGGGTTCCAGTTTGTAGCCAGAGTGCTTACAGAATCCTTATAAACATATTCTTTATCAGCAGCAGGAGCTACAACGTTTGCAGTATCTGCTTCGCCGTCGTTGTTGGCAGCATCATCAGGGTTGTTCGCATCGACGTTTGCATCGTCGTTTACGGGAGCATCCAACTTGTCGTCGTTAGTTCCGCAGGCAGCGAACATAGAAACTACCATAAGCACAGCTATAAGCATTGCAAGCAGTTTTTTCATGTTAATTACCTCCAATAAATTTTGCGTGCATAAAGCACGATTTTATGCTTCGGCACCGTTTATACAGGTTATACTATTATATAAGCCCGTCCGGTACGTTCGCATATCCAAAATCATAAATTGAGAAACACAACTTATGTTTTTTAGACCCTTATATTATAAAACTATGCTCAAAAAAAGTCAATAGGATTCTGAATTTATGGCATTATCCATAAAAACCAGTGCAATATTCAACTCAGTTTTGCACTTTTTGAATCATTCAGACCTGATTTTTTCAAGATTTACCCGAATTTTTTAGGAAAAGTCGGGTTTTTAGCCTTTCCTCAGCCCTGCTCAGGACAAAAAATGAAGGATTCGCATGAAAAAAATTCATTTATGGCAATAAAAAATTTTTTGAAAAAAGGTATTGACATTTCACCTAAGGTATGCTACAATAATCCTCGTTGCCGGTGCAGCGCTTGCTGGTGTAGCTCAGTTGGTAGAGCAGCTGATTTGTAATCAGCAGGTCGGGGGTTCGAGTCCGTCCACCAGCTCCAACCAACCAAAATTAAATATGGGAGAGTTCCCGAGTGGCCAAAGGGGGCAGACTGTAAATCTGTTGCTTTTCAGCTTCGATGGTCCGAATCCATCCTCTCCCACCAAAAAGAAAAGCCGCGCAAGTGGCTTTTCTTTTTGTACTTTTATCTCTTCTCTCTTATCTCTTCTCTTTTCTCTTGTTTACCCCGGGGCGGCTTTTCCAGATAAAAGATAAGAGAGAAAAGTGAAAAGTGGCGGTGTCGGCTTCGCCGACGGATCTTTATCGGCTTCGCCGCTGGACGCCGCCGCTTCGCGGCTCGCTGGTTTGTACGGTACACTATATTAAAGGAGAGTATGATATATGGACAGTCCTTTGCTCAGCAAGTCTCTCGACCTAGCAACCTCTGTCGTATTATTTTACGAAGCAATATCAAAATCTCGACGGGATACTACAATCGCGAAGCAGCTTCATCGCTCTGCTACAAGCATTGGTGCTAATCTGAATGAAGCGATTTACGGCAACAGCCGCGCGGATTTTGTTTCTAAGCTTCATATATCGTTAAAAGAAACCGGTGAAAGCATATACTGGCTTACACTTTTAAAGCGAACCGGCATTTTCGGGTATGATTACGACTCTATGCTCAGCTTGGCAGAAGAAATAAAGCGAATGTTAATAAAATCCCTGAAAACAACCAAAGACATATAAGCAACAGCCCGCAAGGAGTCTCCTCCCTGCGGGCTTATTTCATCATCAGCTAATATCCTCCACCTTAACCCTATCTCTCTCCTTAACATAATATGCCGCCTGAGCCGCCCAAAGCTCCTTATACAGCCCATCCTCTGCCGAAAGGCTGTCGTGGGTGCCTATCTGGACTATGCTGCCCTTGTCAAACACCGCGATCCTGTCGCAGAAGCGGCAGCTTGAAAGCCTGTGCGAGATATAAACGGCAGTCTTGTTTCCGACTATGCCGTTGAACTGCTCGTATATCGCCGCCTCGGATATCGGGTCAAGCGCGGCTGTGGGCTCGTCTAAGATGATAAACGGCGCGTTTTTGTAAAGTGCCCGCGCAAGCGCGATTTTCTGGGCTTCTCCGCCCGAAATCTCTATGCCGTTTTTGTCGAAATTCTTATATAGATACGTCTC
>USEH01000002.1 GCA_900553675.1 uncultured Ruminococcus sp.
CTGCCGGTTCGCCTTCCTGATTTTCATCAGTTGCAACCGCATCGGGAGCATCTTCGGCGTTTTCAGCCGGAGCGTCGGCAGGAGCTGAATCGGTAGTCTGGGCGGGATCTTCGGTGTTTTCCGCACCGAACATAGGTACTATTGTGATTGAAAGAAGCGTTGCTGCGACGAGCAGACAAGCGATCAATCTGAGAAATTTATTCTTCATATCAATACTCACTTTCTGCTCTTGTTAGCTTCTGACTCTATACATTATTTCGGTATAGATAGTCAGGAAGAAGAGCCATACCTGCTGGAACAGAGACATTATCAGAACGAGCAGGCAAAGTATAAGCAGCATTCCGATGATTGTCAGTATAATGCAGACCAATGTTTTTGAGAATGTGTACTGGTGGCAGGCTTTCATTCCCATTACCATAAGCACTACCGACCACCACAGACCTATCTGCGATACTGCCGTTACCCAGATGCTTTCATCAAGGGTTACAAAGTAGGTGATGACAGTTGAAATGATGCTGCAAACGATATAGGGAACAAGTGCGTATGCCGAGTAGATAGCGATTCTTCTCATATTTCCTTCGCCGTCTAAAAGAGTGCAGAAGGACCAGTTTGCAACTACCCATGTTAAGTAGTAAACAATCGACTGAACCAGAATCGGAACTACATTGAAGATGTCGGAGTAGGCACGCATATTATATGCAAAGCCGCCGAATCTTGCTTTGAAAACCTGAGCAACGAAGAGGAAGAATACAATTACTGCTGTTATGACAAGCGATCCTTGCTTTTTCCATCTCATATCCTCGTAGCCTTCAAAGGGGTGGAAGATAACGTGTTTAAGCCACTGTATCGGCGTCATATCATAAATCATTTATTCTTTCCTCCCTTCGCGATTATTTTTTCAAATCCGGGCTTTATTTTCGACCATATCCACTTAAAGAACGTTTTCCAAAGCTTCTGCGGAATCTTGCCCTTTTTCTTTAGAATATTGATTACTATCCAGATGACTATAAGAACTATTATCAGGATTACTATAAGTGTGAAGTTCTTTCTCAGCATCTCCTGACGTCTTGATTCAAACGCTCTGTCGTAGTCCTCATTCTCAAATGCAAGCTTGAAGTACTTGATAGCGTTGTCGTAATCATCATGGTTGAGGTCCCGAGCGCTACATATGCCATGTTGTAGTTACCGTCGCGCTTGATAACCTCAAGCCAGTAATCCATGGCTTCTTCGTAAAGACCTCTGTTGAACAGCTCAACTGCTTTATGAACGTAAGCGCCGAACAGGGTTTCCTCGAAAATGGTTACGTCCTGATTTCTACCGTCTAAAACGTAGACGAGATTTCCTAAGCACTCAACGGCGTTGGGGTTGTCGAAACCGGAGTTCTGCTGCTCCTGGTCGCATCCAAAGATGAACAAAAGATTGCATTCTCTGTCGTACTGGAATACGCGTCCTGAAGAGTAGTCAAGAATGTTGATAAGTCCGTTGTCGCCTATCGTAATGTCGGTAAGTCTGGTTGCGTAGGTGGTTCCGGAATATGTAACCGATTCCTGATCGCCGAACATTATGTCTGCGGCGTTTGTTGTAAGCTCAAGAATGTTGTTTCCGGCAGGGTTAAGCTTTTTTACAGCGTCGGTCGAGACGTTTGCAACCTCGGTTACGGTGTAGATAAAGCCTTCGTCGTCGATATCGAAGTTTGCATACTCAACAGGAGTCGATTTTACCATCGACTGAATCTGAGATTCAGTTGCAAACTTACGCCAGATCTTGTTTTTGATAACCTCTGCTGTTACCTCAACTCGGTTAGCACCGTAGTATCCGATAAAGTTTCCGGAAGGAGAATACATTATAGCGCCCTTGTTTACGGCGGGGCAGATAACGTAAACGTTCTTTGCGGCGTCTACAAGCACCTTAGTGCAGTAGAACGACTGAGAAGCGTAAAGCTCACTATCCGGCTTGGTGTACTCAGTAATTATTTCGCAGTTCTGATTACACTTTACTATTCTCTGATTATCCTTGTCGGCGATATACATTATATCGTCTTCGTCGACGTAAATGCCGCTTGGTGCCTTTAAGTCAACAACTATCTTAGTAAGGATGAAGGAGGTTTTATCGGTCGGAATAGGATTGCCGTTTTCGTCTAAAGCAGGCTCGGCAGGTGGTTCTTCTTCCTCTTCTTCCTCCTCACCCGAACCGTCGTCCTTGACGATTACGGGGTTGCCGTTTGCATCTAATTCAGGCTTGCCGCTTGCGTCAAGCTTAAGCATATCGTCTGCTGCCAGTGCGGGATTGCCGTTGCCGTCCAGCATCAGATCGGCGTTTGCCGCCACAAGCTGCTCAACGTTCTTAACGATTACCGGGTTGTCGTTTTTATCCAAAGCCAATCCACCGGTAGCGCTATAAAGCAGCTTGGTATCGGCAGGAACTATCGGATTGCCATTGCCGTCTAAAGTCAGATCTTTGTTTGACTCCATAAACAGATCAACATTTCCAAGCTTTATCTGGCTGCCGCCTGCATCAGTAAACGGCTCGGTTACTTTGGAGCCTGTAAAGTTCTTGTAGCAGGCAAGAAGCTTGAAGTTAACGTCTGTCTTTAAAATTCTGTTGTTGCCGGTATCAACGATATAGAACTCGTTTTTCTCGGAAAGGAAGAAGTCCTTTGCGTCGTTTAAGCTTTTGGGTTCTTTTTCGCTGATAAACAGCGGGCTTGTTGGGTCTGAAAGCTGGTAAAGACCCATATCGTCGGCGGTTATCGTGTCTTTAACAAGATAACCGTTCTGCGAGGGTAAAGCTTCCGCCCAAGCGTTATAGCTGTACGATTTGTAGGGGTCCTCGGCAAATACCTGAGTCGCCATAAGCGAGCAGGTCATTATCAGCGCAAGAATTACACAAAGCGTTCTTTTAATGTTTTTACTCGTCACCGCTTATCACCTTTTTCCTTTTCTATAGTATTAATAGTATAATGGTTTTTCGATTAATCCTTCATACCGGAGTTAGCCATGGTTTCCATAACGTTACTCTGGGCAATAAGGAAGATGACGAGCGGAGGAATCATAAGCACAACGGCTGACGCGTAGATAATACCCTGACGGGCAATACCCGAAGCCGCGATCTGGGACATGATGGTAGGAAGGGTTTTAAGGTCTTCCTGGTAAACCAGCGCGCCGCCCTGAACGTTCCATGCGCCCTGGAATACGTAAATTATAAGGGTTGCAATAGCAGGCTTCTGGTTCGGGATAACAACCTGCCAGCAGGTGCGGAATACTCCCGCGCCGTCAACCTTTGCAGCGTCTATAATAGAGTCGTTTATTGTCGACATACTCTGACGCATAAGGTAAAGTCCCATAGGCGTTGCAACGCTCGGAAGTATCAGCGCCCAATAAGTGTTTATCATTCCCATCTTCGCCATAACAACGAACTGCATGATCCATGTAGCTGTTGATGTGAACAAAAGGGATGTTACGATAACCTGATTCAAAAATCCGTATCCGGGGAAACGGCACTTTGAAAGGCAGTATGCACAGCAGCAGACAACTATTACATGGAATACCGAAATTGCAACTGTGATGAATACGGAGTTGAATACGTATCTGGAGAAGGGAACCCAAAGGTTTCCTGCAACCTTAAACAGGTTGGAGAAGTTTTCCGTTGTAGGAGATATAACATAAAGCTTAGGCGGGAATACGAACAACTCGCTTATAGGCTTGAACGACTGAACTATCGAGTAGTACAGCGGGAAGATCATGAATATTCCTAAAAGACAAAGCAGTATGAATATTGCGATATCGCCGCCCAAAGAGCTGTTTATATGCTTGCCCTTTGACTTCTTTACATGGACGGTATCTATATTGACTTTCTTTCTTCTCAGCTTGCGGAGCTTCTTTTCCTGTATTTTTTGCTGCTGCTCCGCAGTGATTCTTTTATCTGACGCCATTATTTCTCCCCTCCTTCATTAGTCAGTAAACTTCGACAGCGCCTTGCGTATTACGTGGTTTGTAATAAGCATCGCCGCAAAGAGAACCATACATATCGCCGAAGCGTAGCCCATTTCGTAACGAATTGAGCCGTAGTCCTGTGCGTGGTTCATAACGGTATGAACGGCGTAGGCTGTTGAAGGCATTCCGCAGAGCGCCGAGCCAACGCTTCCGACTGTGAACGCACCGGAAATTGCAAGTACGGCGGCGAACAGAAGCGAAGGACCCATCGCGGGGATTGTGATTGTGAACAGCTCCTGAAATCTGTTCTGGATTCCTTCGATAGCGCCCGCTTCATAGAGGGCGGTATCGATATTCTGGAAGCCTGCACGCAGTGCTAAGAATCCGGCACCCATCGAAGACCATAGCTGAACTATGATAACAACCGTCATCATGTAAGTCGTATCGGTCAGCCACTGTTTTGCGGCGTTGATGATTCCCAGATCCATCAAAACCGAGTTGAGGTATCCGTAAGCGTCTCCCGAGAATACCAGCTGCCAGATTACGAAGGCTGAAGGAGTCATCGAAGGAGCGTAGAACACGAAGGTGAAGAATACCTTTAAGAACGGATTCATCTCATTTATGAGCCATGCTAAGATGAAGCTGAGCACATATGAGAACGGACCTGTGAATATCGCAAAGATAAGAGTGTTTCTTATTGCGATAAGGAAAACATCATCGTTAACAAACAGCGAGTAGAAGTTCTGCAGTCCTATATATCTGGGGAACTGAACAAGGTTGAAGCTTGTTAAGCCCAGCGGGAAGGACATTAAAACAGGAACGATGGTAAAAATCGTGAAGAGCACGAAGAACGGAAGCATCATTATGTAGCACGCTTTGTTCTGCTTCATCAGGTGCCATGTATAGGCGCGCTTGTTATGCGGGTCTACACGCGTTACCGGAACATTTTTTTCTTTCTTAGCCATAAGTCTTCCTCCCCTCCTTATTTCTTCTCGAGGGTCTCGATGTCGATGCCGAGCTCCTCGTACTTTCTCAGAATTTCATCGTTAATATCTCTGTTGAACCAGAGCAGCGTGTCTCTTGGGTTCTTGTTGAGGTTAACGGTTTCTCTGAATGCGTTGGTTATGTTACGTGTTACAATGTAGGTTGCGGGAATGATGTCGATTTCAACGGTGTAGTTCATCTGCTCAAGAATGAGGTCGATTTCAGACTGCGACCATGCAAGCTTGGTAAGAGCGTTGCAGTTTGCGGTGTCGAAACGTCCCAGAGGACCTAACAGAGCTTCAATCGAACGTCCGTATTCAGACTGGATTTCTTCGGAGGTGAACCACTTGATAAGCTCCCAAGCGTCATTTCTCTGCTTTTCATTAAGCTTGGAGAAGATGATTCCGCCGGCGGATGAGGATGTTACTGAGTGATCAACAGTTCCATCTGCCTTTCTGTAGCCGGGAACAAGGTCAAATTCCCAAAGTCCTCTGATTTCGGGAGCTGCCATGTACAGCTGGTTGTAGAAGGTGTAACCGGTTACGATTATGGGATACTCACCGGTACGGAAACGGCTGAACTGGTCGAACGACTGCTGGAAGCTATAGGTGGTGTAGAACTTGGTCCAGACCTCGAAAGCGTCAACAGCCATAGGATTGTCAAATATTGTTGCGGTCTTGGATTCGTTGTAGTAGTTAAGTCCGCGCTGAACTATGAATGAACCGAAAACGTCGAAGTTAAGACCAACGCCCATGTAGCTGCGCTGGAGGGTGGGGAGCATTCCGATAAGAGCGTCCCAATCCTCGGGGGCATCGTAGTAGCCGAACGACTGCAAAACGTCGGTACGGCAGAACATCATCGGGAAGTTCTGCGAAATAGGAAGACCGTAAACTCCGCCCTGATATGTATAAAGAGTCATAATATTGGGAGCGAAGCGCTTGATTATCTCGTTGTAGTCTTCAAACTGAGAAAGGTCAACCAAGCAGTCACGTGCAGCAAGCTGAATCGGGAAGTCGCCGCCGATAAAGAGGGCAACGTCGGGTCCCTTGCCTGCAAGGGTAGCTTCAAGGATACCGCCCTGAACAAGGTTTACGGATATCGGTATGCCTGTTTCTTCAACGAAGTAAGAGTCAACCAGCTCCTTAACTATCTGAGCCTGGTCACGTCCTAAGGATACCCAAACGTTTAAAGCGTCCTTATTCTCGTCGGAAAGAACGTTGTAATCCTCGAAGAAGGAACCGATAAACGACTGGAAAGCAAACTTCATTTTGCCGAAGAAGCCTTCCTTAACTGTGGTGAACTCGTAATCGGCAGACTGGATTTCGATGATATCAACTTCGAGATACTGGCTGCGGTAGTCGGTCATCCACTGGGAGAGCGAGGTTATATCGTCCTTTAACTGACCCAGCATTGAGGGGATATCATCCGGTCTCTTGATGCACTTGTCCAAAAGCTTAGCCATGGTTTCCAAAGAAACGGCTTCGGTACCTTCTGTTCCTGCCAGAACCTCGATTTCCGACTTGATATCTCTTAACTGCTGAGCATATTTTTCAAAGTCGGGAAGGATGGAAGGAATCTGCTTGTGGATCATGTAGGTGTTGTATTCATCAGGTGTGGGTGAGGTTATCTGAAGAATCTGGCGGTAGTAGCTGTTGAGATAGTAAACGATATCGTCGAGTCTTCTCATTATGTTGCCGATTTCACCGGGAACCGCTTCGAGTTTAAGCTCGTGATCGCCGGCTTCAAGCCAGAAGTAAATAACGTTTCCGTCGGCGTCCTTAGGAGTAACGCAATCCCACATTTCGGAATAGTAGAACTTAAGGGCTTCAACCTCGGCGCAGGGAACAACGTCGTCGATATAAAGCCTTCTGTTGGAGTAAAGACCGCGCATCTGGTTCTGCTTGCCGCGGATGCCTATCTTGTACCAACCGTCCTTATCGACGTGGAACTTCCATGTTATTGTCTGACCGGCGTTCTTCCAGTTTGCCTGACCGATGGTGTTGTAGCACATCTTGGTGGGGCTTGCAGGAGATGTAACGTAGGTCGAACGGTCATATGTAGCGTAAAGAGTGATATCAGACTTGAAATCGGCAGCTTCACCCTCTAAGAGGATGTTAACGCCGGTGGTCTGAGAAGCCTTGCTTACGTCGGTGGTGACGTTATCAACATTTGCAAGAGAAGGTGTAGGCTTCTGATTGAAAAGTCTGAGCTGAGCAAGTGCGAATCTTGCCTTCTGCGAGGTAATGGTAAGGGTATGCTCGCCGGCAGAGAAATAAAATCTCAGCGGGTCGTTGAACAAACCGTCTGTATCCTTGACGGGCATGGTCTGCCAATCAAGCTCTTCACGAAGAGTAGGTCTTATCTGGTTGCCATGAGAGTCCTGCTTAAAGACACGGTTTCCGTTTTCATCAACCATGTAGGACTTTTCCGAGTCTACCCACATCTTGCTCAGAAGGATTCTCGATGCGGTAGCATAGGGAACCTCGCCGTCGATTGCGAAGCTTACTTCGATATCGTTGGCAGCGCCCTCAAGAGCGTAGTAGTCAAGCTCGATGTTGTAAATACCAGCCTTATCTACGTTAAACACATAGTCTACCGAGCCGCTTGCCTCGGGCCAGACCATAGCCTCTTTGCCATCGATGGTGTCGGTGTAAATGCCCGAATCCTCGCTGGGGTTGAGGTAATCTGTGCCCTTGACGATTACTTCTGCGTCGGGACGCGGATCGTCAATGTGATTATCATAGAATGTGCTGTAGGTGCTTGCACGGTTCATCTCGTCGAGAATCTGTGCAGAGGTTTCTTTGATTTCGGTATTCTTGGAGAGGTCGTTTTCCTCGTCCAGCCCTGCGGCGTATACCGGAGCCAAAGTAGGCACTATCATCACTAAAACTATCGCGAGTGAAATCAAGCGCCTGAACAGTTTGTTTTTCACTGTGTTTTCCACCTTTCTTCAATAATCTTTGCTGTGTATGTATCCCTTAAGGTTAAAAAAATATTTATTCGGCTTTCCTGATGTAGATTCTCTCTTCTTCCTTATCAAGATCCGCCTTTACTCTCGAACCGCCCTTTATTTCAAGCGCTTCGAGATATTCCTTGGGCAGCTGGAGCCTTCCTGTTCTGTCGAGGACTATAAGCTCCTCCGAAACAAACTCCTCGCCCTGGGCTTCGTTTTCCTGCGGGACTGCATCGTCGCCCCAGCCCTTCGACTCGCGCATTATTTCTGCATGAGTCTTCTTTATTATCTCGCTTGAGGTTCTGCCGTCGCGGATGGCGATTACTCGGTCAATCTGCTTGGCAAGCCTTAAATCGTGGGTTACTATTACTATTGTTATGCCCTTTTCTTTGTTGAGCTTTTTGAATACTCCTAAAATCTGGTCTGATGTCTTTGTATCAACCGAGCCTGTAGGTTCGTCTGCAAGCAGTATGCTTGGATTATTTGCAAGGGATATTGCAATTGCAACCCTCTGCTGCTCGCCGCCGGACATCTGATCAAGTCTTGAATTAATTCTGTGCGACAATCCCACCGCATCGAGCAGCTCTAAAGCTCTTTCGCGGCGCTGCTTCTGACCTTGCAAAAGCATCGGCAGCTCGACATTCTGAACTGCGGTGAGGTACGGCACAAGGTTTCTTGCGTTGTTCTGCCACACAAAGCCGACTATATTGCGCTTGTAAATCATATAGTCCTCTTCGGTGAATTTTAAAAGATTCCGTCCGCCCACTCTTAAAGCTCCTGCGCTCGGCTTGTCAAGTCCGCCAAGCATATTCAAAAGCGTTGATTTACCAGAGCCTGAGGAACCGACAATCGCGACAAGCTCGCCCTTTTTCACCTGCAAATCAAGTCCTTGCAGGGCGACAACCTCAATCTGATCGGTTTTGTAGATTTTAACTAAGTTTTCGCACTCAATAGCGTATTCCGAATCGGGAACAAGTATTTCCTTCTGATGCTCTTCTAAAAGCTTTTTCTTCTTACTCAATTATCTCACCGTCCTCCAAAGTGTACACCCTGTCGGCAATTTCCAACAGGCTTGGGTCGTGAGTTGTCATGACAATCGTCATTTTCTCTTCTAAAACAAGCTTTTTGAAAAGCTCGACTATGTGGTGGCTGGTTGCGGAGTCAAGCTCTGCGGTAGGCTCGTCGGCAAAGATTATCCTTGGCTCGTGAGCTAAAGCCCTTGCTATTGCAACTCTTTGCTGCTCGCCGCCCGAAAGCTCTCCGGGGCGATGGTTCATACGCTTTGCCAGCCCTACCTCTTCAAGGCACCTTTTAACCCGCTCTTCTCTTTTATCAAACGGGAATTTTGAAAGCCTAAGCCCGAAATCGACGTTTTCATAGGCGGTCATTGAAGACATCAGCGCCACCGACTGAAACACGAACGCCATTTTATATCGGCGAAGCTCGTCTCTTTTAGCGTCGGACAGCTTTGTTATATCGGTGCCGTCGAAGAATACCTCTCCGCTCGTTGGTCTGTCGAGCGCTCCCAAAAGGTTTATAAGAGTGGTTTTGCCTGAACCCGACCTGCCCTTTAATATTGTCAGCACGCCTTCGTTAACGGTTATGTTGACGTTTTTAAGGGCGTGGATAACGCTGCCGTCTCCGATGACGAAGTCGCGGCACAGACCGTTTGTCGCCAGAATAGTTTCCATTATTTCCTCCAAGTAAATGCAGCCATAGTTTTGTATATACTGTGCATTGATGTTCATCAATAGTGCCAAGCTGTGGCACAACATCTATGAAGTAGAACCCGCATATGTACAAGATGTATATCGGCATATGTGCAAGTTGTACAAAATAGGTACATTAACCTCCATAAACACGTATAAGCAAACACTTTTTCAGACAAATTGCACAAATTGTGCTGTCATAAAAAAGATATTTGCTTTGCTCTAAAAATATGAAGGCTTTAATGCGGCATTTCCCGCCATTAACCGCACACATTTAAGTGCGATTTTCAGCATAAGCCAACCGCCGAAAGCTCTTTAATCTACCTTTAGCTTATTTATTATAGCAAACTTATCGGCATATGTCAATATCTATCACAAAAATAATGATAACGAACTTGTTTTTTATTTAAGATATACAACGGTTGTTTAAACTGTATGATGAAATGTGATAGCAAGGTGAAGTCGGTGCCTTTGCCTATTCGTGCTTTCGATTATTGCAGACAAAAAAATCCCCCGCCTGTCTGCATCAAGCGGGGGAATAAACTGTTTAGTTTTGAGTTATCCTCTTAGATTAAGGAGGAAATTATCTTCTCTTGGAAGCTACAACTGCAGCAGCAGCTACTACCATAGGAAGAACTGCGAGAACGATACCCGTAGGAGGATTGGTATCCTCAGGCTCGTCAACGGTAGGATCCTCAGTAGGATTGTCGTCAACAGGGAGATCGTCACCGTCTTCGGTAGACTGAACGGGATCATCTGCATTGAGGTCCTGAGAATCGTCTACAGCAGGAAGAGTAACTTCGAGGTAAGCGTTGTTGGACCAGTGGTTGTAGTGGATAGACCAAGAATCCTGGAAGAAGTTGCTTGCAGGCTGCTCATACTGAGCGAAGATTCTGAAGGTGCTGGTCATACCTGCGCTGAAGCCGTAGGTAGTATCAACAAGCTTTTCAGGAGAGATAGCAAATCTGAGTTCGCTAACTTCTTCGTTGTTGATGTTCATATAAGCGATATCCTTGAAGCTTCTGTTGTATCCGCCGCCAAGGTTCCACCAGCTCTGACCGATGTCAGTGCTGTTCATCATGGTATCGGACATATACAGTCTGTACATTGCAGTACCCTTGGTGGTAGCGCCCATCCAGTTGCTCTCAGAACCATTGTGGAACTTAACAACCAGGTCAACAGACTCTGCATTGAGGATGTAACCTCTGTTAAGAAGGGTCATATCCCAAGTAAGGTCTACATAGTTAGCCTCAGCGGTATCAGTCTTTTCGCTAGAAAGGAACATAAAGGGCTTGAGGGGGTTGGAGAAATCAGTGCTAACAGAAGTGTGCATGTTCTTAGCCCAGATCTTAGAACCGGTTACAGCGATATCATCGCCAGCGCCGTAAGACTTGATAGAGTCGTCACCAGCAGTCCAGAGCTGAGTGAAGAGAGTGTCAGCGGGCTTCTCCCAAGAGTTGTTGAACTTACCATCGCTGTGAACGGGGATGTAACCGCCGTTGGTCCAGCCTACGAGGGTAACGTTAGCAGTGAGCTTAAGGGTGTTGGTGGTGTTGAAAGCAACAGTCTGAGGAACGGTTGCCCAATGATCTTCACCAGAAGACCACTGGTTCCAGTCTCTCTTGAAAGCACCGAAGTTTACGAAGATAGTCTCGTAAATGGTGGAGATGTTGTCGTTGTAATTACCAGTGCTCTTAGGAACGATTGTCTTGGTTCCATCTGCAGCAGTCTCTTCTCTCCAGTTTTCGAGGTGAGCAATGAGAACCTTTTCGCCGCTAGCTTCGAGGTAGTAATCTACGTTAGTTCTGATGGAAAGATCATCAGTGAAGGTGTTGGGCAGGTAAAGTTCGAGGTAGCTGTTATAATCTGCATAGCCATAAAGGTTATACATAGGAACTTCGATTGTATAAGTTGCGGTTGCATTGGAGTTTCTGTTCTGGTCAGGACGAAGCGGAATCTGAATAACTTCGCCTTCAGCAGCAAAAACATTGACTGCCATTGCAGAGATGGCAAGTACGACTGCCAAAACGACAGCCATGAGTTTCTTCATGTTCATGAAAAATTTCCTCCTTTTAATTTTTATCCCTATAACGGGTATAAGGATCTTCTTTTTTCTCGGAAACACCGAGACGACTGCATTATAACACCGACGCGCAATTTTGTCAAGTAATATTTAACAATTTGTTCGGCATTGTTGTCGCCGCGGCTTTAACTTTCCGCTGTCTAATAAGTGTCAGCATGAGTCCGGATTGTTGCAAAAAGTTTTAAAAAATTTTCAGTTTGTTGAAATTCAACATAAACATCGATTTTTCATTGCTATTTTTGCACATATCGACGGAACTTTGGGGATTTCACCGCCCCATCTGACATCTATGTTAATTAAGTGCGCAATTTTTCCGGTTTTGTTGCAGGCGTTTCAAATAATTTTTTCTTATTTTTTAAGAGCGGAGAGACCTGTTTGCCCCTCCGCTCCTTTTCGCTGATTCAAATTAATCCTTTTTGCCCTTTGTTGCGATATCATTGCAGATCATATCAACAAACTCGTCAACCTTCATGGTTGTAGTAGCCGTTGTATCGCGGAGTCTTACGGCAACAGTGCCTTCCTCCTGCTCCTTGTCGCCCACTACTATCATATAAGGAACCTTTGCCATCTGAGCTTCTCTTATCTTATAGCCGGTCTTTTCTGCACGCTTGTCGGCGGTGCAGCGGATGCCCTTGGCTTTCAGCTTGGCAATAAGCTCGTCGGTGTAGTCGTTGTTTCTATCGGTAATCGGCATGATTCTTGCCTGCTCGGGTGCTAACCATGTCGGGAACTTTCCGGCGTAATGCTCGATAAGTATGCCTATGAATCTTTCAATCGAACCGAATACAACGCGGTGAATCATTATCGGGCGGTGCTTTGCTCCGTCGGCGCCGGTGTATTCCGCTTCAAAGCGCATGGGAAGCTGGAAGTCGAGCTGGATGGTTCCGCACTGCCATGTTCTTCCGATGGAATCTTCAAGGTGGAAGTCTATCTTAGGACCGTAAAACGCGCCGTCTCCCTCGTTTATGACATACGGAAGCTTAAGCTCATCCAAAGCGGCTTTTAAAGCGTTTGTAGCGTTTTCCCAATCCTTAACATCGCCGATGTGATCCTCCGGCATGGTTGAAAGCTCAACGTGATATTTAAATCCGAACAGGCTGTAAACCTCGTCGATAAGCCTTACAACGTCCTTGATTTCAGAGGTTATCTGCTCCTCGGTCATAAAGATGTGGGCATCGTCCTGAGTAAAGCATCTTACGCGCATAAGACCATGAAGCTCGCCGCTCTTTTCGTGGCGGTGAACAAGTCCCAGTTCACCTATTCTCATAGGCAAATCCCTGTAAGAACGCGGCTCAGACTTATAAACCAGCATTCCGCCGGGGCAGTTCATCGGCTTAACGGCATAATCGGTATCATCGATAACGGTGGTGTACATATTCTGCTTGTAGTGATCCCAGTGACCGGAAGTCTCCCAAAGATGGCGGTTGAGGATAATAGGCGTTGAAACCTCAACATAGCCCTCTCTTGTGTGGATCTGTCTCCAGTAGTCGATAAGGGTGTTCTTTAAGATCATGCCGTTGGGCAGGAAGAACGGGAATCCGGGACCCTCCTCAGAAAGCATGAACAGACCCATCTCCTTGCCGATTCTGCGGTGATCGCGCTTTTTGGCTTCCTCAATGCGGGCAAGGTATTCCTCTAAATCGGTCTTGTTCTGAAATGCCGTGCCGTAGATACGGGTGAGCATCTTGTTCTTTTCGGAGCCGCGCCAGTAAGCTCCCGCAACGCTGGTCAGCTTGAATGCCTTGACTGCGGAGGTATATGTCACGTGAGGACCCGCGCAAAGGTCAACATAGTCGCCCTGCTTAAAGAAGCTGAGTTCCTCGTCCTCGGGAAGATCGTTGATAAGCTCGACCTTGTAAGGCTCGCCCTTTTCCTCCATCAGCTTTATAGCCTCGGCTCTGGGAAGGGTAAAGCGCTCCATCTTAAGGTTTTCCTTGACGATTTTCTTCATTTCGGCTTCAAGAGCGGCAATATCTTCGTTGGAGAAGCCGCCGTCGCGGTCGAAATCGTAATAAAAGCCGTCTTTAATAGAAGGACCTATGGCAAGCTTGGTTTCGGGGAAAAGCCTCTTTACTGCCTGCGCCAATACGTGCGACGCAGTATGACGCAGTGCGCCCGCGCCTATTTCCTCATCAAAGGAATGTTCCTCGATGCTGCCATCGTGCATGATGATTTTCATAGTTATCTCTCCTTACATAAATTGATAAAATAAAAAGCACCCATGATAATATACTTATCAAGGGTGCAAATTTCAGCTAAAAATTCACACGGTTCCACCTTGTGGTTTCACTCTGCTCGTAATAATAACAAGCTTCTGCCAGATATCGCAGGCAAAACGGCAAGCTCATCGCTTGCTGCTCAGGGGCGGTATTCTTTTTGCAAAGCCGCGCCGTTTCACCAACCCGACGCTCTCTGAAAGGCTTTTTGCTTAAGACTTCCCCATCAACGCATTAACACTATAAAATAGTTTATATCACAACGCACGCTTTTTGTCAATAGTATTGCAAAAATTTCGGCGATTTATCCATGCGAACGGTCTTATACAAGAAAAAAATAAGAAATCTCATAATAAATCAACAAAATGCAAGCGAATCTACTTGACAGATAGACAATTATATTATAAAATAGTATTCGTATGTGGATGCTCGCATGTGATATTGGCGTGTGGGCGGCTTTACGCTGTATTATGCAAAGATTTTGTATTCAGGGCATTTCCTTTTATTATATACAGTTTATCATATAAATTCATGCTATAAGCTATATCATAAAGATTTGCCTTTAATCTTTGTATTCTGCATATATATTATACTTTTTGAAATAACAAATTTTCAGGAAAGGAGAAATTTCATGGAACCGTTAACAATTGTACTTATTTGTGTGATAGCCGTTCTTATAATCGCGGCGGCAATAGGCTGCTGTATCGCGTTTCAGGCAGGAATAAAGCACAGAAAAGAAATAGCGGAAGCACAGATCGGCTCGGCAGAGCAGGAAGCGTCAAGAATCGTTGACGAAGCCCGCAAGAAAGCCGAATCCCTTAAAAAGGAAAAGCTGATTGAAGCAAAGGATGAAATCTACAAGGCAAGAATGGAATCCGAGCGCGAGCTGAAAGAGCGCCGCTCAGAGGTTTCACGCCAGGAAAGACGCGTTCAGCAGAAGGAAGAAACTCTCGACAAAAAGCTGGATTCGCTGGACAAAAAGGAAGAAAACGTTCAGGCAAAGCTGCGTCAGGCAGATGAAAAGCTTAAGGAGGCTGACAAAATCAAAGCCAGCCAGCTTGATATGTTAGAGCGCATATCCCAGCTGACAATCGACCAGGCAAGAGAGTACTTATTAAAATCTCTGGAGGACGATTTAGTTCACGAAAAGGCGGTTAAGATAGCAAGCTACGAGCAGCAAGCCAAGGAGGAATGCGAGGCTAAGGCTCGGCAGCTTATTTCCCTTGCCATTGCAAGGTGCGCGGCGGATCAGGTTTCCGAGTCCGCAGTATCCGTGGTTCCTCTTCCCAACGACGAAATGAAGGGAAGAATCATCGGTCGCGAGGGCAGAAATATCAGAGCGCTTGAACAGCTTACCGGTGTTGACCTTATCATCGACGATACGCCCGAAGCTATCACCCTTTCATGCTTCGACCCCGTAAGGCGCGAGGTTGCAAGAATCGCGCTTGAAAAGCTCATTCAGGACGGCAGAATACATCCGACCAGAATTGAGGAAATGGTTGACAAGGCACGGCGCGAGGTTGAACAGGTTATCAAGTCGGAGGGCGAAAGAGCGGTTCTCGAAGCCAACATTCACGGCTTGAACCACGAGCTTATCAAGCTTATAGGAAGACTTCACTACAGAACAAGCTACCGTCAGAATGTTCTTAACCACTCTATCGAGGTTGCCCACTTAGCGGGCATGATGGCAAGCGAATTGGGAGTTGACCCCGCAATTGCAAGGCGCGCTGGACTTCTGCACGATATAGGCAAGGCGTTAAGCCACGAAATCGAGGGCAGCCACGTTCAGATAGGCGTTGACGTCTGCAAGAAGTACAAAGAATCTCCCGACATCATCCACGCGATTGAAGCCCACCACGGCGACGTTGAGATTCATTCCGTCATCGCGGCTCTTGTTCAGGCTGCGGACGCTATCTCCGCTTCCCGCCCCGGTGCGCGTCGCGAGAATATCGAGAACTACGTCAAGCGTCTTGAAAAGCTTGAAGAGATATGCTCCTCCTACGAGGGCGTTGAAAAATCCTTCGCAATTCAGGCTGGCAGAGAAGTTCGCATAATGGTCTGCCCCGAAAAGGTTGACGACGAAAAGATGGTAATAGTAGCGCGCGATATCGCCAAGAAGATCGAGGACGAAATGGATTATCCCGGTCAGATAAAGGTAAACATCATCAGAGAGTCGAGAGCGGTTGAGTACGCTAAGTAAATAGTTTGTGTGGTTAAAGCCGTCTGCGGAAACGCGGGCGGCTTTTTGATTGTGTTTTTGGATGATGGGGGTGTGCATACCAGAGTAACAGACAGAAGTTAAATTGTCTGGACATAGAGTTTAGCTATATATCTGAGTTTTGATGTAACCGCGAGTGAGTGCAGTCATGGACGTGCTCCGCGCGTCCATAGGAGGACCCCCGGCTGAGGGAATCGTTAGGCTTCGCCTACCGTCCTCCCACAAAAAACAGTCCACTGGACTGTTTTTTCTCCCTCTCCTGCGTTTTGCTTGCGCTGGAGATTTCGCGCTCTGCGGAGAGACGGCGGCATATCATTTGTAATCGTCGTACTTTTGTTTGCCGCCGCACATCGCATTTCCTCCGTCTTTGACTGTACTTTTGCTTGGCAGGGTAATTCCTGCATATAAAATACATTGGTTTTCGATTTATGGACGGAAATGCCCAACTTTTGTTTAAGGGGAGGGCGCTGCCAAAGCCGACATCGAAAGTCCGGCGTTTCCGTCCATCGATTGCAAACATATGTAAGAAACGGCGTGCAGTCTGGCTTTGTTGAGAAGGAAAAGGAAATTACGGAGGAAACGCAATGCGTGACGGCATACTATTGACAAGCGACTTACAAAGTTGATGCCGTCACCTGCTGCCTTGAAAGGCTGGAGAACTTTTTAGTTTTTTGCTTTTGAAGGTGAGTGAGAAATTGACGCATTATAGCTCTTGAAAATCTCGATACACTGTGCTACAATAATATCAGACTAATAAAAAGGTGGGATTTGTTTTGACTACATTGGGCGAACGCCTGCGAAAGGCGAGGAAAAGAAAGGGTCTTTCTCAGTCCGCTGCAAGCGAGGCTATTGGAATAAGCAACAAGGCTCTTTCAAGATACGAAACGGACATTTCATATCCTGCTCTGGAGGTGCTGAAAAAGCTGGGCAGGCTTTATGATGTTTCCAGCGAATATCTTTTGGGGAACACCGGCGCAATGGGCGAATCCTCCGACACTGCTTACAGTCCCGATAATTCCGAAAATATGGTTTCCATGACCGACCACAAGGCGTCTGCAAAAAAGCTTATCGACTTTATTGCGGCAAGCCCTTCGAGGTATCATGCCGTTGCTAATATCTGTCTGCGGCTTTCAAACGAAGGCTTTAAGGAGCTTAAAGAGTGCGAAAAATGGGACATCGCGCCGGGCGGAAAGTATTATGTCACACGCAATCTCTCCTCGGTGATTGCCTTCAAGGTTGGCGAGGGGGATGTCGGCGGGTTCAACATAATAGCCGCGCACAGCGACTCTCCGACCTTTCGAGTAAAGCCAGACGCCGAAATGGAGACGCTTGGCAAGTACATCCGCATAAACACCGAGCGATACGGCGGAATGATATGCTCCACTTGGCTTGACAGACCTCTTTCCATTGCCGGAAGGGTAGTCACAACAAACGGCTCTAAGATAAAGACCCAGCTTGTAAACATTGATAAAGACCTTCTGATGATTCCCAACGTCGCCATTCATATGCAGAGAAACATCAACGACGGCATGAGCTTTAACGCTCAGGTGGATATGATACCTCTTTTAGGAAGCGTGGCGGCAAAGGGAAGTCTTACAAAGCTTGTCGCGGGGGCGGCAGGGGTTAAGGCGGATCAAATATCCGGATGCGACCTTTTCCTCTACAACCGTGCAAAAGGTACAATCTGGGGCAACGACGGCGAGTTTGTCTCCGCTCCGCAGCTTGACGATTTGCAGTGTGCGGTTGCCTCGTTGAACGGCTTTTTGGCAGGGGACAATGCCAAGACGGTTTCCGTTCTTTGCGTTTTAGACAATGAGGAGGTAGGAAGCGGCACCAAGCAGGGCGCGGATTCCGATTTCCTTAGGACAAGTGTTTCGCGGATATGCGAAGCTTTAGGAAAATCCGTGGGCGAGCTTATGCCTTCAAGCTTTGTGATTTCGGCGGACAACGCCCACGCCGTACATCCCAATCACCCCGAATACGCCGACCTTGTAAACAAGCCAGTCATGAACGGCGGAATCGTGCTGAAATTCAACGGCAACCAGCGCTACGCCACCGACGCCGTTTCCGAGGCGATTTTCCGCAAAATATGCCAAGCGGTTGCGGTTCCGGTACAGACCTACGTAAACCGCTCCGATCTTGCGGGCGGCTCGACACTTGGAAACATATCCACCGCTCAGCTCTCGATTAACACTGTGGATATCGGACTTGCTCAGCTTGCAATGCACTCAAGCTATGAGACGGCAGGCTCCATGGATACGCTTTATCTTGAAGAAGCGGCGGCGGAGTTCTACCGCACGGCGATAACCCGACTTGCGGATGGGGAGTATGAGATTAAGTAAATAGTGTATATTATGCCGGTGCGGACTGATGTATGGTTGGTCTGTGCCGGTATTATGCTGTCTGCATATATCTGAGTGTGGTTTGGATTACTACTTTGTGCAGGGATGGACGCACTCCGTGCGCCCATAGGAGGACCCCCGACGAGGGTAGGTGACGACGACTACTTTGTAATCTTCGTACTGTCGTTTGCCGTCGCACAGTGCCTTTCCTCCGTCTTTGGCACTTCATTTGTTAGTTGTGAAGGCTTCTGCATATACTACACTATTGTTCACAATTGCAGGACGGAAACGCCAGACTTATGTTTAGGAGGTAACAGTCCACCGGACTGTTTGCACTTATTTCGACCGTTAAGGTCGGAATTAGTGCTTCTCCCTCTCCTGCGTTTCGCTAACGCAAGAGATTTCGCGACCTGCGGGTCGCGACGAGGGCTCCTCGCCCTCGACCTAGTAAGCCTTTCAAGAGAAAGGCTTAAGCGAAAGCTTTTTAATTTACGCTTTTGAAACTTAGCATTATCGACAAATTAAACAACGCCCCCAAAAAGAGAGCGTTGTAAAAACTATATCGCAAAATTATCAGTAAGCAATACCCTGCCACTTCATAGCATCCGCAACCTTAAGGAAGCCTGCGATGTTCGCGCCGACAACAAGGTTGCCCTCGTGGTCGAATTCCTTGGAAGCGTTATATGCGTTGTGGAAGATATTTACCATTATGCCGTGAAGCTTGGAGTCAACCTCTTCAAAGGTCCAGCTGAGTCTTTCGGAGTTCTGGGACATTTCAAGACCGGAGGTTGCAACACCGCCGGCATTGGCAGCCTTTGCAGGACCAAACAGAACGCCAGCCTTTAAGAACTTCTCAACAGCCTCGGGAGTGGAAGGCATATTAGCGCCCTCGGCAACAGCGATAACGCCGTTTGCAATAAGAGCGTCGGCAGCGTCGCCGTCAAGCTCGTTCTGAGTTGCGCAGGGAAGAGCGATATCGCACTTAACAGTCCAGATTCCCTTGCAGCCTTCGGTGTAGGTAGCGCCCGAAACGCGGTTTACATACTCCTTGATTCTGCCTCTTTCAACTTCCTTTATCTGCTTAACAACATCTAAGTTGATGCCGTTGGGATCGTAGATATAGCCGTTGGAGTCGCTCATTGCAACTACCTTTGCGCCGAGGGTAGTAGCCTTTTCGTTGGCATAGATTGCAACGTTTCCGGAGCCAGAGATTACAACGGTCTTGCCGGCAAAGGACTCGTTCTTCATGCACTTAAGCATTTCATCGGTGAAGTAGCAAAGACCGTAGCCGGTTGCCTGAGTTCTTGCAAGCGAGCCGCCGTAGGAAAGTCCCTTTCCGGTGAGAACGCCGGTGAACTCGTTGCGAAGTCTCTTATACTGACCGAACATAAAGCCGATTTCACGTGCGCCAACGCCGATATCACCAGCAGGAACGTCGGTATCGGCACCGATGTGCTTGGAAAGCTCGGTCATAAAGCTCTGGCAGAAACGCATAACCTCGGCGTCGGACTTGCCCTTGGGGTCGAAGTCGGAGCCGCCCTTGCCGCCGCCCATAGGAAGACCGGTAAGGCTGTTCTTAAAGATCTGCTCAAAGCCCAAGAACTTGATAACCGAAGCGTTTACAGAGGGGTGAAGCCTTAGACCGCCCTTATAAGGACCGATTGCAGAGTTGAACTGAACTCTGAAGCCGCGGTTAACTCTAACCTTGCCGCTGTCGTCAACCCACGGAACGCGGAAGATAATCTGTCTTTCCGGCTCTACTATTCTATCAATGATACCGGCTTCGACGATGTCGGGTCTTTTCTCAACAACGGGTTCAAGGCTTTCGAGCACCTCGCCTACAGCCTGCAGAAATTCCTTTTCGCCTGGGTTGCGGGCGCAGACGTCGTCATAGACCTTTTGTAAGTATGCGTTTTTAAATGTCATAAGTATACCTCCATATTTATTGCTCCGACGGGAATTTTTCCCTTTTCGGAGCTTTATTGCATTATCACAATACACAGTATACCACGCGCTTTAAAATTTGCAAGTGGTAAAGCACAAAATTTCAGTTTTTCATATTTTTGAGCTGTTTCAGCGCGATTTTTTATTAAATTTGAACAATCGCAAAGTGAAGTATTCATTTGCCCTGCGTTGTCTTGCTTTTTAGAGAGATGATAGCTGCACCCGCTTGACGGTTTGCATCTTATCCGCTATAATATGATATAATCCCAAGAATTATACCGAAAGGACTGCATAGACATGAAAATCGTTATACAAAGGGTGCTCGGGGCGCAGGTCGAAGTCGGCGGCGAGGTCGTCGGGAAAATCGCAAAGGGATATCTTATCCTGTTCGGCGCGGCTGACGGCGACACCGACGAGGACTCCCGCCGCCTTGCCGATAAAATCTCGAAGCTGCGCATTTTCGAGGACGAAAACGGCAAAACCAACCTATCCATATTCGACGTGGGCGGCGAGGTGTTGAGCGTTTCGCAGTTCACTCTTCTGGCGGACTGCTCCCACGGCAACCGCCCCAGCTTTACAAAGGCCGCCAAGCCGCAGGAGGCAAATCGGCTGTACGAGCTTTTCAATTCCGAGCTTCGGGCGAAGGGGCTTAACGTGCAGACAGGCGTGTTCGGCGCGGATATGAAGGTCGGGCTTATCAACGACGGACCGTTTACGGTGGTACTGGAATAGGCAGACATATCACTCAAAAAATATAAAGGACGGTAAAAAGCATGAACATCCAGATATTCTACAAATCCAAATGCTTCGATTCAAAAAAGGCAGAGCGGTGGTTTAAGGAGCGCGGAATAAAGGCGCAGATGATAGACCTCAACCAGAAAGGAATGTCACGCGGGGAGCTTAAAAGCGTTTTAGCGGCGGTCGGGTCGGTGGAAGCGCTTATAGATACCAAGGCAAAGTCGCAGGACGCGCTTTTGCTTAAGTATCTCGGAAGCGACGAGGATAAAATCGAAAAGCTTTTAGAGAATCCCTCGCTGATAAAAAGCCCGGTGGTTCGCAATTCCCGTCAGGCAACGGTTGGTTACTGCCCAGAGGTTTGGGAGAAGTGGGAGTAATCACTGCTAAACAGACAAAATAATACCGCGTCGGCTTATGTGTCGGTGCGGTATCTTTCTTTTATATCGGTTTCGCCCGCGATGTAGTCGAGGCTGACATTGTAAAACCTTGCAAGTGTGATAATGTGGTGAAGCGGTATTTCGTTAGTGCCGTTTTCATATCGCGAATATACCTGCTGGGTCGTGCCAAGAAGCTCGGCTATGGTTTTCTGCTTAAGGTCGTTGTCCTCGCGCAGGTCTCTGATTCGTTCGACATATGTTTTCAACGCTATCACCTCAAAAAGATTATACATAAATATAAATCTTTTTCTTGATAATACACCTAATGTGGTGTATAATAGTGTCAAAATTTGATTGAGGTAGCACCATGAACAAACGAGTAGAAGAATTTTTAGCAGACAGCGAAAGCAGATTAGACAGAAATCAAATTCTAATTGAGGCAGGCTTATACGATAAAATCTATATGCCTGAAACAGATGACGGCAATTCTTGCAATGGCGAAAGCTTAAGATGTGATTATCCCGAATCGGAATACGACGAGGAAAAGGGCAGAACCGTCTACTACAGAAAGCAGGCAATAAAGGTAACGAACGAGGAGTATAAGGCGATTCTAAAAAGCTCCTTATGCGAAAAAAATTCGCTTGCCAATTTTATCTTGTGGATTGCCTTAATTATATTAGTAGGCGGAGCTATAGCCGGATTGCTGATGGGCTCGATAATAATATTGTTGATAGGCGTAGCAATCACTATTTCGCTTCTGTGGTTTGCTGAAGTGCTCAGGCTTTTGCAGGACATTAAAAACAGGCTCAACCGTAAATAATCCGTATAGCACAGCACCCCCCTCCGCCGCCGGAGAGGGTGCTATTCTAAACTCTATTAAATCTCAATCAAACGTAAACCTAACAAACTCCGCGATACTCTCCCCGCTCTCGGAAAGAAACTCAAAGTAAACCGCGTGCTTGCCGACCACTCCGCAGGAAAGTTCAGCGGTTGCCGCCGTCTCCCCCTTCGCCAAGGTGAAGCTGGAAATTATCCTTCCCTTGTACTCGTCCAGCCTTACGTTCACCGCGATATTTTCAAGCGCGTTGATTTCGGCAGTGACGGTCTTGGAAGAATTATTGCCGAACTGCAAATACCTGAATCCCACCGTAACTCCGCTTGTTATATCCACAACCGGTGCGGAAACCGACTCGGTTTTGTCGTAGACCGCCGCGATATATGCACGCTTTGTGCCGCCGTAGATGTGGCAGGCGTATCCCGCGGAGATAAGCTTGTAGGCGTCCAGACCGTTGATATGCGCGCCCTGCGAGGTCATTTCAACAGGTTTTGAAGACACCGGTTCGCCGTCCTTGTAGCAAACGTCGCCGATAAACAATCTGCCGTTTTTGTCCATTGCAACGTCAATCGGCTCGAGCATTGCCTGGCGCGAAAATTCGTTTACGCCGGTCTGGCGGTGGTAGAACACATACCACTTGCCGTTTACCTCCATAATAGAACCGTGGTTATTGCCCCAGCGATAGGTCATGGTGCCGCTGCCGTCCGGATTTTTTAGAATTTCGCCGCCGTTGAAGCTTATGTCTCCGCCTGGCTCGAAGCCCTCAAGCGGCTTGTCGCTGACCTTGTAGGACAAAAAGCCGTTGTTTTCGGTGTAAACGCCCAGTTCGGGGACGGGGGTGTAGTATCTCTTGGAATAGATGTATACATACTTGCCCATTACCTTTCTGGGAGATGATGCCTCAAAGAAAGCGTCGTTTTCGTCATAATGACCGTCGTCCTTAGCCCACGGAGCTTGGGTGTGACCCATCGGGTGTGCGTGGAAGGTGCCTTCCTTGATGGTTGCCATATCGTCGTTGAGTTCGGCGCAGTAGCAGCCGCAGAAGCCCCAGTAGGCGTATACCCTGCCGTCGTCGTCCACGAGGATTCCCGGGTCGAAGCCAAGGTCGGTCTTAACAGGGTCTACAAACGGTCCCGCGGGGTTATCCGACTTTGCAACCATAATTCTTCCGCCGCAGCACTCGGCGGCGTAGAGATAATAGGTATCACCCTTCTTAACCACGTCCGGAGCGTAAAGTATGCTGCCATCGGTCGCGGTGTAGCAGACTCCGTGGCAGGTCCAGTTGGTCAGATCGTCGACCGGTGCGCTCCACACAACCTGATCCTTGCCGCAGTAGCAGGTCTTTTCGGTGTCGTGAGAGCCGTAAACGTATACTCTCTTTTCGCCGTTATGCTCGAAAACTCTGGGTTCGCCGTCGGGTACGTGTTCCCAAAGCGGCATATATGGGTTTGCGCCTTTGATATATTCCTTCATGATGTAATCCTCCGTTGTTATTGATGATAATATTATATACCATCCCGCGCGGGTTTTCAATACGTTTTATGTTTTTCTCCGATACTATTGCACAAAAAAGCCGCCCAACGTTATGCTGAGCGGCTGATTGCTGTATTTATTATTTTGCTTTGCCAGAGAATGACTTTTTGCCGATATCCACGATACGGACAATTACGGGGTTTAAAACAAGGTTTATTGCAAGCTCTAAAATGAAGTTAAAGCCTACCAGTCCGACTATCATGTACTTAAATACCGGAGCGTCGCCCGCCCCCGACTTGATGGTGTCCATAAAGAAGACTGCGCAGCCGATAAGGAACACGCCTGTGTTTACTACAGGGCTTGCGATTGAAGCCAGCAGAGTTGCAACGTATTTGTTCTTTTTCTCCAAAAGCTTATAAACTGCGCCTGCGGCAAGACCTGCCAGAATGCCCTTTGCCAGAACGGTAATAATAGTTCCCGGGACGTTGACAGCTAAGAAAAGTGCAGCGTCGCCTGTTGCCATTACCATAACGCCGAACACCAGACCCAGCCATGCGCCCGACCATATTCCGAACAGAGCCGCGCCCACTACAATAGGCATAAGTACAAGCGAAATAGAGAATGTGCCGACCTTTATCGCTCCGCCGACAATCTGCAATACAACTACTATTGCAGTCAGAAGTGCTGTTCCCACCAGCTTATAGGTGAGCTCGCGATTTTTTGCCAAAGAATTTTCCATGTTAATACCTCTCGGGACTTTAACCCGTGCTGTTGCCCGATACGCGGTGCAACGCAGTTAAATTTTGATCATGAAATATTATTTGTTTCTGCGATATAAAGCCAGAAGACCGTCAAGCAGCAGGTCGTTGTCAAGGATAATCCCCTTTGTTTTGCAGTATGGGGTGACGCTTGAAGCAAGACCGCCGGTCGCCACGACTGTTGCATCCTCGCCCAGAACCTCTTTGTAGCGGGATATCATGCCGTCCATCATCGAAGCGCTGCCCAAGATAGAACCCGAGCGCATTGAGTCGATGGTGTTGGTGCCGATAACGGCTATCGAGCCGGAATCGGTGTTGATGTCCTGAAGCTGAGCTGCGGAGGAGGACAGAGCCTTAAGCGAGACGTTGATGCCCGGAATTATTGAGCCGCCCAAAAATGCGCCGGCAGAATCTATTCCGGAGATGGTAGTAGCGGTTCCGAAATCAAAGATTATAAGCGGCGGCTTGTACTTAAGCAGCGCTCCCACGGCTCCGCACACCAAGTCCGCGCCCAGTATCGCGGGGTTATCCAGACGGATATTAAGCCCTGTCTTTATGCCGGGACCAACAACAAGTGCGTCAACGCCCAAAAGCTTTTTTATCGCGTTCTTCAAGGGAGTTACAAGCGAGGGTACAACGGTTGAAATAATCGCGCCGTCGAAGCCGGAGCGGTCAAGCCCGTTAAGAGTGATAAGCTGATAGAAGATTACGGCGTACTGATCCTCGGTTTTCGAGGCTTCGGTCGCTATCCTTGCGGTGAAAGCAAGCTTCTCATCATTATCATACGCTCCTAAAACAATATTAGTATTGCCGGCGTCAACTGTAAATACCATTATCTTTTCCTCCCTATACTTATTTCCGTTTGAAAAACGACCAAAAATCGAGTGCAAAATCCATCGGTCAGCGATTTTATGCTAGATTTTTGCTATCGTTTTAGACGGAAATTAGTATTTTCCATGATCAATACGTATATTTTATCCCTTTGAAAAGCCAAAGGCAAGAGCCTGCGCAACATTTTGTAGATTAGCACATAAGCTTCTGCCTGTTATTAATATAAATTATTCAAAAAGCTGATAATTCGGGGCTATTTCTGAGGGACAAACTCCTCCCGGGTTTTCTCGGCTTCCTCCTCAGCCTCCAAGGCATATGCAGTCTCTATCTTTTTAAGCAGCTTTAGCAGATCCTCGCTCTGGCGGGGAGTTTTTTTGCAGCCGCTTAAGGATACCGCAAGCTTTCTTGCCTTTTCCTTGCTGTGAAGTCTTAAATACAAAAGTCCCAGATACAGCCCTGCCCACACTCTGATTTCGTTGCTCCTGCATTTAAGCAGAGCCTTAAAGCCCGACTTAGCCTCGTCGAAGTTGTGCTCGGCATATGCCAAAAGCGCTTTTGCAAAGTCAGCCTCAACGCTTCCTTTAAGCTTTTCGATAAACGGCTCGTCAAGCTCTAAGGCAAAGCGCGCGTTTTTAAGGTCGCCGGTGATGGTGAAAACGTATGCATAAAGAGCGTAGTAGCTGGCAGCGTCCTTAACGTCAAAATCATCGATATTGATATTTCTCAGAATCTCGAATGCGCTTTCATACCTTCTGCCGTCGCAGTATTCCTTTGCAAGACAGAGGTCGTTGGTGGAGGAAAAGACGCTTTTTTTGAGCTTGCGGCGCTTAGCCTCCAGAATATCGTAATAATCCTTGGAATATCCGGTTTTTTTAAGGACTTTTGCCGCCTTTCTGCGCTGTATTCTGTAAACATTCAGAACTATAACATAAATCAGATGGAAGAACAAAGCCACAGCCGCGCATACGCACGCAAGGCTTACTCCGAAGCTGAAATTATCTACAAGCCACGTGGGAAGCCCCTCCCCGCTTATGACCAGTCCGAAATTGAGGAACGGGAAAGCCGTATATAGCATGTCATCGTCAAGAAGCCCCAAAAACGGAGTGCAGACGATTATTCCGCAGAGGAACACCGCTATACAGGTCAGCCATATCCGAAGATTTTTAGCTTCAAGTCTTGCTTTTATCATATATATCCAACCACCTTGCAATGCAGAATCTTAATAATATTACTATTGTAACATATATTTTTTCAAATTACAACGGCTTTTTATGATTTTGCTACAAGATTATTTACCCATTTTCTCTTTTTCACGAGATAATATCCAAAGCAGCACTTTATGATGTTAGACATCTGCTCGCAGAACATTATTGCAACCACCGACATTCCCGGGGCATAGTGGGTCAGAGTGAACACCAAAACATAGTTTACGCACCATATCATAACGCTGTCGAAGACAAAGGTTATCATGGTCTTGCCGCCCGAGCGCATTGTGAAGTAGGCAGCGTTGGCAAACGCCTGAAGCGGCGTTCCCGCGGCAACGCACAGAATGAACTTTGTGGCAAGCGACCTTATCTCAGGGTCGGTGTTATACAGATGCGGGAAGAACGGGGATATCGCTGCTAAAAGCGCGCCCGTCACCGCACAGCTTGCAACAGATACGAATATCAGCTTGCGGTCGAGATCCACTGCCTTTTCGGTCTCCCCCGCTCCCAACGCCTGACCGACTATGATAGACACCGCAAGTCCCATCGAAAGGAAAACAACGTTGAACAGGTTTGAAACGGTGGTGGATATATTCTGCGCGCCGACGACCTCCAAGCCTCTTATCGAGTAGCACTGGGAGATTGCGGCTATTGCCATGCTCCATAAAGCCTCGTTTGCCAGAAGCGGCAGACCCTTTATTGTTATCTTTTTAACTACATCCTTTGGGATATACATACCCTTGTACAGCCCGACGGCGAATGGGTTGCGCTCCTTGTGTGTGTGAGTCCAGATGACTACTATTGCAAGCTCTACAAATCGGGATATTACCGTTGCAATAGCGGCACCGGCAGCTCCCAGCTCGGGGAAGCCGAATTTACCGAATATTAAAAGATAGTTAAAGCAGAGGTTTACAACAACCGCCGAAATTCCCGCAGCCATCGGCACAATAGTCTCGCCGGTTTCGCGCAGGGTTCCGGTGTAGGACTGTGACAGCGCAAACGGCAGCAGTCCGAACATCATGATATACATATACTCTGAGCCGTATTTAAGGGTTGCGACAGGGTCGCAGCCGGCGATTGAGGACTCGGATATGTAAAGCGAGACTAAATTCTCCCTGAAAAATGCGAAGATGATTATTCCAACAACGGCGGTTATGGTACATACTATCAGCTTGTAGCGGAAGGCATAGCGAACGCCCTTGTGATCGCCCTGACCGTAGTACTGGGCGGCGAATATTCCCGCTCCGGCAACCGCTCCGAAGATGATAAGATTGAAGACGAATATTATCTGGTTGGCAACCGAAACGCCGTTCATAGGGTCGGTTCCGGTGCGTCCCACCATTAAGTTATCCAGCAAGCCCACAAAGTTTGTTATGGCATTCTGGGCAATTATCGGCAGAACTATGCGAAGAAGCATCTTGTAAAAGCTTTTGTCGCCGATGTACTTTTGCTTGAAGCTCATTTTTTACTCTCCTTATTAATCTAAAACCATGTTTTTATCTATCAAGATGGTATTGTAACAAATTCGGCGGGAAAATGCAATAGCGCAAAGGGTAAGATTTATTGATTAATAGTGATACTTTACTATTAGCTTAAAAAACAGCGCGCGTATTGAGTTATATTTGTAGGAAATGTTAGTTGACTTTAGTTTGCTAACGTGGTAAAATATTATAGAATTATAGCAATGAAATTAAAATTTATGGAGGAAACATGGCAAACTTATTTGATGACAGCACAAAAGACCTCTTTGAGGCAATACTCACACTTAAAACAGTCGAGGAATGCGAAAGCTTTTTCAGCGACCTCTGCACCGTCAAGGAAATCAAGGAGACATCCCAGCGGTTTGAGGTTGCAAGGCTTCTTTCGGCGGGATACGTCTATTCCGACATCGCCGAAAAGACCGGCGCAAGCACTGCTACCATCAGCCGCGTAAACCGCTCCCTTAACTACGGCGAGGGCGGTTACAAAACGGCTATAGAAAGACTCGGAAAGCAAGACTCATAACTGAAAGGAACATTTTTAAAGTGATACGCACTCTTAAAAACAGTGAAATCGCCGTCCTGCGGCTTCGTTCTCTTTACGAAAGCAGGGGGTATATGCAGTTTAAAATGAGCAGGTTTGAGGAATACGACCTTTATGCCGCCAACAAAGACTTCCTTGCCGGCGAAGGTATAATCACCTTTACCGACCCTTCGGGCAGGCTTATGGCTTTAAAGCCGGACGTTACAATGTCCATAATCCGCAGCTGCAAGGACGGGGACGGTCTTACCGAAAAGCTTTACTACAGCGAAAACGTCTACAGAGTAATGGGCGGAACCCATCAGCTTAAGGAAATTATGCAGTCGGGGCTGGAATGTATAGGAGAGATCAACCTTTACAGCACCTGCGAGGTTATAAGCCTTGCCGCCAAGAGCTTAGAGCTTTTCGAGCGTCCTTACGTTCTGGACATATCCCATATGGGCATAGTTTCGGGACTTGTCGACGAATGCGCGCCGGACGAATCAGTCAAGCGAGAGCTTCTTCGGCGGATCGGCGCCAAGAATATCCACGAAATACGCGGGCTTATCGGCGATAAGGCGGACAGGCTTATAGCTCTTATGAACATAAATCCCAAGCCGGATAAAGGGCTTGCAGAGCTTGAAAAGCTTTGTAATACGCCCTCACTCAAAGCTGCATACAAAGAGCTGAAGGATATAATCACGGTTATAAGCGGGGCAGGTTTCCAGCCGGAAATACATCTTGATTTTTCGGTGGTTCAGGATTTGTCCTACTACAACGGAATAGTCTTTCAGGGCTTTATTGAGGGAATTCCCGAAAAAATCCTCACCGGCGGAAGATACGACCCTCTTTTAAAAAGGATAGGCAAGTCAAAGCAGGCAATCGGCTTTGGAATAGACGTTGACCTGTTGGAGCGCATAATGGACTCGCGCTCGGAGTTCGACGCTGACATCGCTTTGATATATAAACCGCAGGACGACGTGGGCGAGGTTATGCGCTACGCTGAAAAGCTGTCGCATGACGGCAAGCGGGTGGCAGTATCGACAAAAATATCAAGCAAGGCTAAATACCGCACGATTATAGCCTTCAGCGGTTCGGAGGCAGGCAATGAAGGATAAAATTCTTAACATAGCCCTGCCCAAAGGACGGCTAGGCGAAAAGGTATACAAAATATTTGAAGCCGCCGGCTTCGGCTGCGATGGGGTAACCGACCCTAAAACAAGAAAGCTGATATTTGAAAATCACGAGGCGGGCGTGTGCTACTTCTGGGTTAAGCCCTCGGACGTTGCAATTTACGTCGAGCGAGGAGCGGCTGATGTGGGAGTTGCCGGAAAGGACATACTTTTAGAGTACTCCCCCGATGTTTACGAGCTTTTCGACCTCGGCATAGGCAAATGCCGTATGTGCGTAGCGGCGAAAAAGGGCTTTCGCGACAGCACCGACAAGACCCTTACGGTTGCGACCAAGTTTCCGACCATTGCAAGCGGGTACTATCAGTCGAAATCGCGGAGCATAGACATAATCAAGCTGAACGGCTCAATCGAGCTTGCTCCGATATTGGGTCTCTCGGACGTCATAGTAGACATAGTCGAAACCGGAACCACCCTTAAGGAAAACAACCTTGAAGTTGTTGAAACGATTGTGGATATCTCAGCAAGGCTGATTGCAAACAAGGCAAGCACAAAGTTCAAGGGCGATGGCATCAAGGCACTGGTTGAAGCTCTTGAAAATCAAAAATAAGACATTTTGAAAGGAATGTTGACAAGTGATAAGAATATTTGAATACAGCAAAACGCCGGACGACGAGGTTTTTGCAAGAGGCTCGGACTCGGCAAACGTCGCGGGTATTGTCGCGGACATAATAGAAAACGTAAAAGCCAACAAGGATAAGGCTTTAAAGGAATACACCCTTAAATTCGACAAGGCAAAGCTTGATGACCTTGCGGTGAGCGATGAGGAAATAAACGAAGCTTTTGCAAGTTTAGAGCCGGAGTTTATAAGAGTGCTTAACGAAGCTGCCGAAAACATCCGCGCCTTCCACTCGCGCCAGCTGCGCAACTCGTTTGTTATTGCCGAAAAGGAAGGTGTTGTCTGCGGTCAGCGGATAATCCCGATTGAGAATGTGGGAATATACGTCCCCGGCGGAACCGCTCCGCTTTCTTCGACAGTGCTTATGGACAGTATCCCAGCCAAAATTGCGGGCTGCAAAAACATTGTAATGACAACTCCCCCGTCGGCGGACGGAAAAATCGACCCGTCCATCCTTGCCGCCGCCAAGATTGCGGGAGTGGATAAGATTTTCAAGGTGGGCGGAGCACAGGCAATAGCCGCGCTTGCTTACGGAACCGAGAGCATCCCCAAGGTGGATAAAATAGTAGGTCCCGGCAACGCATTCGTTGCGGAAGCCAAAAAGCAGGTTTATGGCATGGTGTCTATAGACATGATTGCCGGTCCGAGCGATATTTTGGTCGTGGCGGACGGCAAAAGCGATGTTAAAAACGTCGCGGCGGATATGCTTTCTCAGGCGGAGCACGACAAGCTTGCAACAGCTGTTTTGATAACCGATTCGATGGATTTGGCAACCAAGGTCGCCGCAGAAATCGAGGTTCAGCTTGAAGCCCTGCCGCGCAGGGAGATCGCACGCGTATCAATCGAGAATAACGGCAAAATCATCGTTGCTCCCAACCTCGACCTTGCTATTGAAGCTGCCAACAGGGTGGCTCCCGAGCATTTAGAGCTTGTTATGGACGACCCGTTCAAGTACCTCGGCATGGTCAAAAACGCCGGCTCGGTATTTATGGGAAGATACTGCCCCGAAGCTTTGGGAGACTATCTGAGCGGCGCCAACCACACCCTCCCCACCAACGGCACGGCGCGGTTCTCCTCACCGCTGTCGGTGGACGATTTTGTAAAGAAGACCCAGTACACCTACTATTCCAAGGAAGCTTTAGAGAAGGTATACAAGGATATCGCGCTGTTCGCGGAAAAAGAGGGTCTGCACGCCCACGCAAAAAGTGCAACCATAAGATTTGAAGATAAGGAAGACTAATCCATGAGCAGATTTCTTATAGGCGAGTATCAGTCGTTAGAGGAATACACCCCCGGCGAGCAGCCGAGGGACAGAAAATACATCAAGCTCAACACAAACGAATCCCCCTACCCGCCCTCCGACGGAGTGCTTAAGGCGGTAAATTCGTCTGAGGCGGCTTTGCTCCGGCTCTACCCCGACCCCACCTGCTCCGCCCTTAAAGAGGGTCTGGCGAGCTTGTTCGGACTTAAAAGCAAGAACGTGTTTGTAACAAACAGCTCGGACGACGTTTTAAACATGACGTTCACGGCGTTTGCGGGAAGAGAAAAGCCCGCTTACTACGCCGACATCACCTACGGCTTTTACAAGGTCTTTGCCGCGCTTCACGGCTGCAAGTCGGTTGTGTTTCCGCTGAAAGAGGGCTTTAAGCTAGACTACAGCGACTACACAAATCTTAAAGAGGGACTTATAGCGATAGCCAACCCCAACGCACCGACCGGTCTTGAAATCAGTCTTGACGAAATAAGAAAGATTTGCAAAAGCAGTCCCGACTGCGTTGTGCTTATAGATGAAGCCTATGTCAACTTCGGCGGGACGACCGCTATACCGCTTCTTTCCGAGTGCGAAAACCTTATCGTCTGCCGGACGTTTTCAAAGTCTGCTTCGATGGCTGGGGCGCGTCTGGGCTTTGCGCTTGCAAGCAGGGAGCTTACGGCGGATCTCGAAAAGATTAAGTACTCCACCAATCCATATTCTGTCAACCGCATAACCTTAGCCGCCGGAGAAGCCGCTGTCAAAGACGCCGACTACTACCGCGCAAACTGCGCAAAAATTATCTCAACAAGAGAGAAAACGGCAAAAGCTCTTAAGTGCATGGGCTTTGAAATGACCGATTCAAAGGCAAATTTCCTGTTTGCAAGATACCCTATGATGAGCGGAAAAGAGATTTTCGCGCGGCTTAAGGAATCGGGAATACTTGTAAGGCGGTTCGACCAAGCGGGAATCGAGGATTATTTGAGAATAACAGTAGGTTCGGAAAGCGAAATGGAAACGCTTGTAAATACACTTGAAAGGATAGTTGGCAAATGAGAACGGCTGAAATTACAAGAAAAACCGCCGAAACAGACATCAGCCTTATGCTGGATCTGGACGGCTCAGGAAAAAGCCTTATAAACACCGGCTGCGGCTTTTTGGATCATATGCTTAAGCTTTTAGCCGCCCATGCACGGTTCGACCTTGAAATCGTCTGCAACGGCGACATCGAGGTGGACTATCACCACTCGGTGGAGGATATAGGAATATGTCTTGGCAAGGCGATCAAGGAGG
>USEH01000003.1 GCA_900553675.1 uncultured Ruminococcus sp.
GCCTGCCGCAACCTGATTTGCAATTTTAACGTCGAGCGGGTTGCCAGCCTCGATGGTTGCATGAAGCTCCTCATAGACCTCGGGGTCGAGCATCTCCTTCATCACATGGTCGTTAAAGACCTCGCTGCCGAAAACTTCTGAAATGTTATTGGACATGGATTCATTAATCCTCCTGAAAATGTTTAGCCGTCCCCAATCGGGGCGCAGTTTAATTCGCACAATACATAGATAGTATAAGATATTTCGGCGGATTTGTCAATTATTATTTTTCGGGTTGTATCTTTTGCGAAGGGGTGGGCGCGCTCACGTACTTTGGCTGGTGGCGGAGGTCGATGCGCCGCAGGCGCATTAGCGGAGCATTAGTCGCAGGAACCAAGCGGTTTCTGCGGCTAATGCTCCGTTCAGGACGCAAAGCGTCCCGACCTCCGCCCCGCGCTGAGTGGGGACTCCCGACAAACTGCGATATATAAGCTATCCCAGAGCGCGCCCGGGGAAGACCGCGCAAACCATCCTCCCAAACAGCTATAAAGCTGCGACAAGCATAATCAGCCGCCTGTAACCTCCAGTCTCGCCCAAGCATACAATGTAAAAGCAGGCGCAAGTCTGCAATAAACATTATTATGGAGATAACCATGAACATCAACGATATAGTTTTCAGCAGCCGTACCGGTATGCAGCCGGCTCCGGCTCCAACTTCGGACTCGCCCGCTCTATGCTGCGAGCAGCCCGGAACGGAGTTTCCCAAGGAAACCCCGATTGCGATGCTCTACGTTCCGTTCCAGCAGTGGCGAAAGGTATATGAGCCAATGGTGGGTCTGGATAGAGGAACGGTTTTTGAAGAGCTTGACAAGCCCTTTATCGGGGAGAGAATGTAATGCAGAATCGCGAAAAGCTCTTAAAGAGCGTTCAGCAATACTCCTTCGCGGTGCTTGAAGCGGCGCTATTTCTGGACACCCACCCGGATTGTGCAGACGCTTTGGCATACTACAACAAATACAAAAAGCTCTGGCAGGAAGCAAAGGCGGAATACGAATCCAAATACGGTCCGCTTACAATCGCTTCCGACGCAAACAACAGCCGCTGGCAGTGGTCGCAGGGACCTTGGCCGTGGGAGCTTGCAGCTAATGAGGGGGCGTAATTATGTGGCAATATGAAAAGAAATTACAGTATCCGGTAAAAATAAAGACCCCGAACCCCGCCGCCGCAAAGGTCATAATATCGCAGTTCGGAGGTCCCGACGGCGAGCTTGGCGCGGCTATGAGATATCTTTCTCAGAGATACGTTGCCCCATGCCCCGAGGTCAAGGCGATTTTAAACGACATCGGCACCGAGGAGCTGGGTCACATGGAGATGGTCTGCGCGGTGGTATACCAGCTCACCAAAAACCTTACTCCCAAGGAGATAAAGGCTTCGGGCTTCGACACCTACTTTGTGGATCACACCACCGGACTTTATCCGATAGCGGCGTCGGGAACGCCGTTCTCTGCCGAGGTGTTCCAGTCCACCGGCGACCCGATTGCGGATCTCACCGAGGATCTGGCGGCGGAGCAGAAAGCCAGACTGACCTACGACAACATTCTGCGCTTGGTTGACGACCCCGATGTGCGCGACGTTATAAAGTTCCTGCGCGCAAGAGAGATTGTGCATTTTCAGAGGTTTGGCGAAGCCCTTCGCTTAGTCACCGATCAGCTCAATGCCAAGAACTTCTATGCATTTAATCCCAGCTTCGACAAATAAAATTAACTGCGGCTCAGATTTGTGAGTCGCAGTTTTTTCTTTATTCCTTGGCTATTCCACCCTGTCGCAGGAGACGGTTAGTCTTGCAGAGCCGCTTGTAGGGCTTTATCATTATATTTCATGGTTAAGCAGTTCCATTATCCCTGAACGTGTGTATTTTGGGGAAAAGCAGCTTATCAGCTGCGGCAGGGTGACTTTTACGTTCTGCTCATCCTTAATCTCCGCCAAATTTACAGAATAAGCCCGACCAGTGCTGTTAATTTGCTTAGCTATATGATTAACCGATACACTCATCCTGAACAAAAGGGACATGGGCTTGGAAAGTCATTTGAGAAATTACCGGATAGCCATGATTTGTTCCGTCAGTGCCTTATATCTTGGATTCTGCTGAAGGGACTCAAAAACATCACCGCAAATAAAGCGCTGCAGTCTGCCCTTCAGGTCGCCATACTCCGCATTGCCGTCATGTCCATAACCAAATGAATAATCGCGCAGAAGCGGAACATTGAGATATCTCTTTTTGTTAAAGCTTTCTGCCTGTGCGAGGATAAATTTAACTCCTTCCTCAAGCAGGTCGATTGCCTCTTCCACGTGCCCCAATCGGGTAAGACATTCAGCAGGAAAACGGTACATAGGATAATAATCATAAATAAACGGCGGTCTGTATTTTTCTTCCGTGTACGTTGCGTCTACCATGTTCCGAAGGAATGTGTAGCAATACAGCGCATCATCAAGCCTACCCTTGCACATATACAGATTTGCAAGCGGCACGACCTGAGAAATGTCGGGCATACTTGTGTCATTCTCCCATTTTGAAACAGCCTGCGCAGAAATATTCAGCTGCTCGGCGAGCTCCTCTTGCGTAAGGTTTCGTTCTTTTCGCAGACGCTTAATAATCTGCCCCATATTTTCTTTCATAAAAATCCTACAAAGAATTATTCCGGTACCGTTGTTCACATTATAGCAGGTTTTTAAAAGTGCGTGAAGAGATTTGAAAGAAAGTTTTTTTAAACTGACAGTTGAGTTTTGGATTTTTGATAACCGTTGGCGGTCTGAAATGAATCAGACCGCCGATGTATCATACATCAGCGGTCTGCATTATGTTACATTCTATCCCCTTATCTTGCATACAGCATTCCCACAATCCAATTTCGCAAACGGCAAGGCAGGAATTTGCAAAGCGCACTCAGGCACTTGTAGCCGAAGCCTACCGTATAGATCGGCTTGACATTTTTCTTCAGGGCGAGCTTTGCTATGTACGCACCGGCAGCTTGAGGTGACATGCCGTTTTGCTCGTCCTTTTCCATGCCTGCAACGCTTCGGGAGATTCTGCCGCAGTAAATATCATCTCCGGCGATATTCTTCTTGCGCGCCGCCGTAAAGCCGGTGCGAATGTCTCCCGGCTGGGCACAGGTAACTGTAATGCCAAAGGGCTTCACTTCATTTGCCAGAGCACAGGTATATGACTCAATGGCTGCCTTGGATGCAGAATAGTAGGTCTGAAACGGAATATGTGCCACTGCCGCAACAGAGCTGATATTGACGATCCTGCCGCCGCCACCAAGTCGCATATAGGGCAGCACAGCCTTATTCACATTCACCATGCCGAAAAAGTTTACGTCAAACTGACGCTTGGCGTCCGAAAGCTCTGTAAGCTCTACCGCTCCGGAGATTCCGAAGCCCGCACAGTTTACAAGAATATGGATGTTTTTCTGCTCCGCGATTATCTGCCCGATCGAGCTTGCGACTGCCGCCTCATCCGTTACGTCCACACTAATATGCCGGATTCCGTTATCGGAAAATTCCCTGCGGCTGAGTTCGTAAACGGTACAGCCCAAATCCCGAAGTGCCTCGGCAGTACACAAACCTATTCCGGAGCTTCCTCCGGTTACAACTGCCACTTTATTTGTCATCATTCATCATCCCTTTTTCGATATAAGACCGGTGCTATATATGAAAACCAGTCTTGCATATCAAAATCTTTGAAAATAAGTATAACATAAAGTGTGTGTTTAAGTCAATGATAAATAGTAAAAGGGAAAATGTATAATTATAGGAGGCTGTCAGAACAGAGCCTGCTGTCGGAAACCAAGTTGAATGTATAAACCAATCTTGAAATAAAAGAAAATCTGTGATATAATAATATAAAACAAAAGGAGGCTGCTATGAATATCGAAGCTTTGACAAACGACAATCTTGAATTTGCAATATTCTGCATCGAAAACGTTGCCATAAGGCTCGGCGTCGGTGCGGAAAAGGTCTTTGTTGCCCTGACCGAAAAAAGCGATATTCTTGACATTTATATTCTCCCGTGCTACGATGTTCTGCACACCCAAGGCAAGGATTATATTGTCGATGACATTCTTGATGTGATGGCTCAGAGAGGGGTGGAGGTATGACAGCCAACCCTATTCTTCTTCAAAAAAAATATGCGAGGGTGGTTGCCTGCCTCGCTCAAAAGGAAAATATCTCTTTATCCGAAGCTCTTAAGCAGTTCTATTCCTCGTTCACATACACACTTGTGCGTGACGGCATTTCGGATATGCATTGCAGAGCGATGATTATATCGCTACTGAGATTGCGGAGGAATTAAGCGGCTCGAGGTCTTAAAGCCCTGCCTACAACGGCGTTTTTTGGAATATACTCAGCAGGTTGATAAAACGGTATTATCACTTGAAATCGGTACTTGTCCCGGTAAAAATACTGAAAAATGTAACTGCGGCTCAGCTGTGTGAGTCGCAGTTTTGTTTTTCATTATTCTGTGGCTATTCCACCTTGTCGCAGCGGACGGTTAGTCTTGCAGAGCCGCCGAGGGTGCAGGTGAACAGGGTAAGGTCGTAGTCGGTGGAGGTCATATCCTCGATGGCGGTGGGCTGCAAAGTCTCTGTCTCGATGACCTCGTAGCGGAACTCATTGCCGTCCATGTCAGTCAAAATTACCATATCACCCGGATTCAGGCTTTTCAGGCTGCCGAAATGCGATTTGTAATTATGCGCGGCTATTACAAGATTGTTAAGATACGCCGTTCCGGAATAGCGGCAGGGGGCAAGCTTTAAATTCGGATAGCTCCAGTCGCTGATAACTGGCAGGTCGAGGTTCAGCACGGGGATTTCAAGCTTGGCTATATAATCCACGCCGTCAACCTGCTGCTTGGGCATTGACATATTCGGGTTGAGCTTATAGTCGGGGATCTCAATTTCAGTCGGCAGGGCTTCGGAGTCTGGGGCGGCGGGAGCAGCATTATCCGGAGGTTCGGGGATAAACTCCTCCAAAAGGCTTACCGCGTTATTTGCCGAGGTCTGGGCGCGGTGCTCGTCGTACATATTATAGCCCGAAAGGAAGATCGCCGAAAAAATCAGCAGCGAACCAATCGCTATAGGGATAATTCCCTTTTTTCCTGATGCGGACATGACTCAACCTCTGCGGCGAAGCATACCTATGGCGATGAAGAGCAGTCCCCCACAGGATAATACGGGTACAGGCCACCAAAGCTGTCCGGTCTGCGGAAGAATAGGCTCATCAGGGGTGGGTTCATCAGGTTCGTCGGGAGTTGGCTCCTCCGGCGGGATTTCTAATTCCTCGGGGTCGTCGGACTCGGTCGGCGGATCGTCGGGGAGATCGGTGATATAGGTATTTGTGACTGCAAATGTGATACCCTCGCGGTAGATTCTTACCGAATAATCGGGGAGAAACTCCTCAACAACCGTCCAGCTATAGCTGCTGTCGAGCATACTCCATGAATAGCGCCAGTTGTTGGCATCGCTAAGGGTGACAGTGTCCCAGACTATACCATCTCTTAAAAGCTGAACCGTTACCGAGTGGGGGCGCTGATGCTCATGTTCCAAATCGTTCCATACCTTAAGCACCTTGCGGTCGACATAATTAAAGGATGGCGTAGGCGGAACAGGGGTTGAATTGAACTTGGGGTCGACCGTTTGGGAATATACCCATTCGCCCGACTGTGTGTTGGGCAGCATTACTATAAACGGCGACGGCTCGTAAACAGTATTATTCTGGGTGTGACGAGCGCCGAGGACAAGGTAAAGTCCGGTTCCGAGCTTAGCTTCTCCGGTCGGGAAGGACAGGATTCCCTGCGAATCGGTTACGCCCTTATCGGTGGGGGTGATTGAATCGCGGAGGACATATCCCTCTAAGGTGGAGGCAAGTGTGCGCCATGCTTCATCGTCCTTGCCCTTGATATCAACATTAAAGCCGGAGAAATCGGGGGTTGTGGTAAATCCGCCATAGGCATCAACTTCGGCTATCTTATATATCGAGAATGAAGCGCCCGAAATGGAGGTTTCGCCGTCGGCATAGTTAATAGTCAACGCACAGTCGCGCGCGGTATCTATAACGCCGGACGCACTCAGAGTGGACGGCAGAAGAAGAAAAGCTATGCACAAGGCTAAAAGCGAGACGGTGAATCTCTTAAAATTCTTCATTTGAATTACCTCCGTTTACATTTACTGTTTTTTTAGGAATCATCAGCACGATAAACAGCACCAGCAGCATTGGCAGGGCGACGACCGGCGCGACTACAATCGGGTCGATTTGCAGAGCGTCGGCAGTTACGCGGACGGTTTGGGCGATCTCCTCGTTTTCGATACGGTGACCGCGGACAAGCAGTCTATGAGAATTTATGCCATAGGGGGTGCAGGTTACAAGGGTGCAGTAATCCTTTGCGGGGTCGATGGCAAGCGAATCCATCTCATAAGGAAGGACTATTAAAATCTGATCGACCTCATAGGTATAGATTTGATTAAGCACCTGAATTATAAAGGTATCGCCAAAGGTATGGCGGTCAAGGTCGGTGAAAAGCTTGGCAGACGGCAGACCGCGGTGTCCCGAAAGAACGGAGTGGCAGCCCTCGCCGCCGACCGGAAGCGAGGTTCCCTCGATATGTCCGATAGCAATTTGCAGCACCACTTCGTCGGTTCCGTGATATGTTGGAAGCGAGCAGCCGATAATGGGGATTTCGATATATCCGATAATGCCGTTGCCGGAGACATTTAAAAGGCTTTCATACTCGGCTCGTTCCTCGTCGGTCATGGCATATATGTCTTTTTTTGTTATAAGCGACTGATTATAGGTATAGGCAGCCTCGAAAAGCTCGTCGTACTTATCATCGTCCATGGTGGCGACATCTTCGGAATACACGGCTATTGCCCTTGTCTGGTGAAAGGAGTTCCAGTAATCGCTGACGGATGGATAAAGCACCAGCGCCAGACCGGCAAGCAGCGCGAGGAACAAAAGCGGGGTTGTATTGCGTTTTTTCTTCATTGAGGGTTACCTCGGAACAAAATAGACAAAAGTTTGTGAAAAAGCCAATATGCGAAAGCTTGGCTTACAGATTTTGAGCTTTTTCATAAGCTTTGGAAGAAGACCCGGCGTTCAGCCAAGTCTTCTTCCTATGCGAAAATTTGCAAAATGCTAATATAGCTGCGGAATGATTATTTTTCGTCGTTCATGCGCTTTTTAACGATAAGGAGAACGGTTGCGCCAACGAGGAGGATTGATCCTAAAACGTAGAAGATTGTGGTGCCTATGCCACCGGTTTCGGGAAGCTCGGTGCCAGAGTTGTTCTTAATCATAACATAGCCTGGATTATCTGTATCATATGGGTCAATTACACTACCATTATAGGAAGTTTTACCGTCAGCGCCAACCGTAACGACAACAGGTGTTCTAAGCGGATTAAATGTAATAGGCGCCTTAGTTTCTTCGATTCTGTAATCGCCTGCATTAATACCTTTAATTATAAATTTACCTGATGAATTCGTTTCAATAAGTGTAGCTTCATCTGGATTAGTGGTGTAACCATTGCAAATGTAAACATCTGGCTTACTAACATCTGTGTTTTCCTGTTTAGTGAACTTATAATATACATTTCTTTGAGTTTCACCCGGTGCTGTGGAATTAAATACCTGATAAATCCTAAATATAGCGCCAGATAGATAACGCGGTGATGCTAAGTCGCCGGTGTACTTCGCGATATTATAATTAAATGTATACGTTTTAGTTGTAGCATCAGGTGTGAATGATGGTTTATCACCATATGAAACATTTGCTTTGTTTAGAACACCATCTGTTTTATCAACAGCATTTTTATCAACAATCGCTGAGTAATAAACAGTAACTGTCCATGAGGTAGTGTATGCACCGCCAGAACCTTTAGCGTTAATCTTATCATAGAAGGGTTCAAGGAATTTAATTCTGAAAGAATAACCGTTTAATTCAGAACCCTCTTTTATAACTTGATAATCAGTATCTCTTTGTAACTCACGAGGTGTTGTTCCATTAGTTACCTGATATGTAACGGTAAGCTTAGCGTGTCTTGTAGTATCGCCTGTTACATCTGCACCAACAACTTCGTCATCAGTAGGATCGTTAAATGTTAAACCTGAATCCATTTTATCGTTGAAATAAAGACTGGTTGTATAATAAGGAACAGTTATGAAGCTTCTGAAGTATACTACATTTCCGACATCAGCTGTGTTAAAATCTTCATAAGATGTGCCATTGTGAACTTCCTTAGTCACTTTAGGTACTTCGTTCTTTTCATTAATATTTACAGAGCTACCGCCAGCTGTTGTTAAGCTACAAAGTGCGCCAACAGAGCTGTCTAAAAGGTAGTAACCCAAGCCAGCATTAGTAAATATAACCTTGTAATCATATTCAGCCGTATTCGTAATGCTACTATCGTTAATAGTATAAGTTGCGTTTGGATTTATAGGTTCACCAGGTCTTGATGCATATTCACCCTCTTTTTTAGCATATCGCAGAGCCTTTTATGCAAAATCAATAACAGGGGCTGAACCATCAGTAGCGCCAGGTATATTCCAAGATACATGGTTTGGAATGCTATTTGAGCCATCAAGATAATCTTCAACCTTGAAGTATTTATAATTTTGACTGTCTTTTGCATTAAGCACAAAATCTCTCCAAGCTTCATTAACAATATAAGAGTAAGATGTCTTTGTTTCGCCAGTTGTAGCATCAGTATACGTAGAAACATCATCCAAATAAAGAATCTGATAAAGCGAATAGGTTTCGCCATACTTGGCATTATTTACATTTATTGTACCTCTATAACTAGTATCGGTAGGTTTGCCGCAAGTTGTATCAGAATCATTAAGAGGTTTCGTATAATTCTTTATTGGTTTTGTAACAACGGGCTGTTCTGTTCCTCCACCAGCCGCCGCCCCCACACTAACACTCAAAGACAACAGCATTACTACCGCCAGCAACAAGCTGACTAATTTTTTTGCCTTTTTCATAACTTTTTTCTCCTTACATATATAAATTCTATTGATTAGTTTTTATACCGTTGGAAAGCCGATCTACCCGCTTTCCCGCACTTTTTTATCCCGCAGCCTTTTTATCAGCGCAAGCGCCAGCGTTATTGCAATCACACCGCCGCCGAGCGTTTTTATCGGGCTTGTACCCTCACCACCGGTCTGAGGAAGCTCGTGCTTGGGGGAGGTGTCTACGGTGTTGGTGATTGTTATTGTGCCGGTGGTTATGCCGGAGTTGTTGGTGTATGCCGGCTCGCCGACTAAATCGGGGATACTGCTATCCGGCTTTTCTACTACGTAGTAGGTGTAGTAGACGGTTTTTTTGCCGTCTGAGCCGACGAGAACTTCTCCGGTTTTGGGGAGGTCCTTGATTAGTACTTGCCAATTGTTTTCGGCTGAGATTTCAATAATATTGGAATCGAAACCGGAAGCAGCTAGATCTTTTATAGGGACATCTTCTGATTCCATTTTTTGCGGGATGGGATCGGTATGAACGATGCTTTTGGTACATCCATCAAAGCGATCTTGCTTACTTACGTAAGTAAGATTTACAGTTGTATCCTCGTTCGCAACAAATGAATAAGAAAATGTCATTTTATCTTCTGCCATTTGCATTGACACCGATTCAGCACCATTCAGTGATAATTTTGGAGGATCAGGTACGTTGTACTGATCATAATTTTGTGTCTTCATTGTTAAAGTAACCGTAGAACCATATGGGCAGGTATATGTCGGTACAGTAAACGTAGGCCACTGAGTTGTTTGACAATTTATATTCACATTTTGCGGCTTACTTCCCGGATCCTCATCAAGAATATATCTTCTCAACTCGAAGTGAATATTGCCTTGGCGGGTTGAGGTTATATCCTTGCCGTCTTTATCATGCCAACGCTTTATTACTTCAATTTCAGTGGTTTTCTTTTCATTGGGGATGTAATATGTATTACCGCCCTGACAGATGCGACCATCAAAATCAGCAGGAGCTTTCAACGGAGTTTTACCTGCAGGATCTTCGACTAAGAAATACCAATAATCTTTTAGTCCGAAGTAGCCCGCCGGCGTTACCGTCTCCACAAGGTAACAAGCTCTGTTGAACGGTACGTTGTTTATTATTATTTTACCTTGCGCGTCAGGTTTAAACTTTACCGGTTTGGTGGGATCTTTATCGGACATAACTCTGTAATATTCACCATCGTCACCGTAGCAGTACAGCTCAAATTCAACATCTTTCAAGACCTCAAAATAGTTATCGGCGTCGACCTTTACAAATTCCACTCCGCCGGTTGCACCAGAGGCTGTGATTTCCTCCATATTGAAGCTTACATCCTTCTTTGAATCCTGAGGGTCTGTAGAAACTCCTGAAATGGATGCTTCATTCTGAAGGCTCTTATTTACATTAAATTCTTTATTTAATGATATAACGCCGTAGCTGTAAACAATTTTCAGCGGTGTTGAATCAGGCAATCTCATTGAAATTGTTGAATATTTAAACCAGTTGTTACCACCGTTATCTGAGTCTACTCCCGACTCTATCTTAGACTTAAGACTTCCCATATTAAGCTCTGCTTCGCTGCCGTCATTGTTTATCTTATATACATGAAGCGATGTTTCATCGAGCTTAAGAACGTAGGGATCATTTTTATCGCTCAGCCGAAGCTTTATCGTATCAACAAAGTCAAGATACTCTGTATCAGGTACCAGATCCAAACCATCCGGATTTACCATTACTGTATACGGAATTATGTTGTCATCAATTGTTCCGTAGGATTTTGAAATCGGCGGCTTGGTGTCGTCCTTGGTTACTGTCTGGGTCTGCGTTTTGGTGTCTATGGGTGTGCCATTGCCATATGTCAGCTCGGCAGTGTTTGCAAACGAAGCCTCAGGAAGACCGTCAGCATTTATGCCAAACTCAGCATCATCATTAATTCTAGTATGAACCTCAAAGTTTAGCTTGTTCGGTGTCTTTATCTTAACAACATCCTCAGGTATTGTAATGATGATATCATTGCCTCTTATTTCGGTCTGACACGTAAGCCTAGGATTGTCTTTAATGATATGCTCGCCAGCTGTTGTAATATCGCCGCCCCACCACAAATCCTGAATCTGAACAGAAATCTTTGTAAGAGTCAAACCGTCAGGAAGATGTTCAATAAGTTTTAAGTCACCACTTTCATAGTCAGACGGCGGTGAAACAAATACCTTCCACGATAAAACTCCGACCTTGTTCGGGTCTCTGTCAAAATACTCATGCTGAGTATTTGCTCCTCCATTTTCGTTGTTTAAATCGACCTTCTTCAGGGCTGGATAGTATTTTATCCAAGACCATTTTTCTTTCTTGCCGTTTACACTGCCTTTATTTCCGAACTCACGCTCGGAGTCAGTCAGAACGCCGGTTGATGAATATACAAAAGTAAACGATTCGCCCTTTTTCAGCTTGGTAGTAAAGTCAATTTTGAATCCGCGTATTTTACCGTCTGCAGTGTTGCGGCTAACGGTATAATTATATTTCTCTTTCGGAATAGCTTTTTCTATCGCCTTGCACAAGTCATTAAACTGACCTTCAGTAATATACTGATCACCTTGCCAACCATAATTCAGCCAGTCCTCATAATACCAATTGGCAGGGATATCGCCCTTATCGGCTGTAATTGTAACCTTCCAGCTGACATCTGCAGTGCCATCACCGCTTGGAACAACTGATAGCGCGTTCTTGCTAACAGGGTCGAGCTCAGGAAGAGGAACTACAGCTATTGATTCAGCGGGCTTTTCATTCGGCTTTCCGATTGTTGCCTTATTTGTTTCTTCACTTGCTTCCAATTTCGGCGTTACCGGTGTGCTGTATTCAATTGTATAGGTACCATTTGAACCATCTGGAAATCTATAAGGCCAACTGTCAATTTTAATTATATTGCCATTCGAGTCTTTCATTTCAAGCGGAAGCTTATTGAGCAGAACACCGTTAAGCTCGTCCCTAAGTTCCCAGCCGGAAATGTCGTGCTTTCCGTCGTTAATGGTGATTTTCCAATCAATCTGATCACCGTTCAGCGCTCCTACCTTTGAAATATAGTTCTGCCCGATTGTCAGTGGAAAATCATCCCGATTTTCTATTATTGTGTCATCATTACGCCTTGTTGAAACGACAACATTGTTGTTAGTGCCTATATCAACGGTGGAATCAGTCGGCAAGTCAGAAAGCTTTGCATTATACGTAATTATATACTCGATGTTGGCCGCCATTTTCGGAAGGTCATTGATTTCAAAACCGTTTGCAGTTAATGTCGGAGTACACGGAACATTCTGATCATTAAGGGTAACGGTGATACCTTCCACACCGCCGACAAGCTCAACGCCTTCCATAGTATCCTTAACTCTGACCGGATTAGTTGTTCCGTTATGATCGGTTTTAACTTTGATAGTGTACTTTATAATGCCGTTAGCCCTGTCTATTACAGCACCTGTCTTCTCAGGCGTAGCATCGACCAATCCTTGTCGCTTATATCAAAATCATATTCAACCTTCAGGTTATTGCCGAAATCAATATTTACCTTGTCGCCGTCAAACTTGCCTTCATTAATTTCAGCCTTTATGATAACATCGCCGATAATCGCATTGCCGGTTTCATTACTTTCAACATATGTCGGCAGAAACTCAATATGAACGGTATTATCATTACTTACAGTGAAAGAGCCTATCTTGGTTGCACCATTATATACATTGCCGCCAGTCAAGTCGACATTTTTAAATGCATCCGGCAGTTGATACTTAATAGTATTATTTTCTTCCTGCAACTTACGCGCCGGAAGCATATAGTCAAGCTTGAAGCGCACCTGCTCTCCCTTTTTAATTACATAATCCGCAGGGGCATCTTTCCATGAATTGTTTTCATTATATTGAAGCGTTACTTTAGTTATGTAATTCGTAAAGTCAGTCTCAGCACCAGCTTCTCTTGGCATAGCCTGAACAGCAGACATCATAAGCGGCTGTTCTAACAGATTTACTTCTACCAAATATGCAGTAGCCAGCGGCTCGAATCCGAGAATCACTTCGACAGTTTTCTCGGTATAGCATATTTCCGTATGAATATGCTCCTCAAGCAAGCAGATAAGTGCACAGTCATCATCATAGCACTCGAAGCTATGAGTATGCTCAACCTTGCCACAGAACGTATCCAACTCATCGGACGTATCCAAATAGCACTCCTCACCATGCAAATGCTCTTCAAGAATGCAAATCATCATACCATTCTCATCAAAGCATTCCGCCGCATGGGTATGCTCAACCTTGCCGCAGAATGTCTCCAACTCGGCAGATGTATCTACATAGCACTCCTCCCCATGAGTATGCTCCTCAATTCCGCAGCTGATTACGCCGTTGGAGTCGATGCACTCTTCACCATGGGTATGCTCAAGCTTGCCGCAGAACGCCTCGCGCTCGGCGGATGTATCCAGATAGCACTCCTCGGCATGAGTGTGCTCCTCTATTCCGCAGACAATCGCACCGTTTTCGTCGATACATTCATCCGCATGGACGTGTTCCTCCATGCCGCAGATGATAATCCTGCTGTCGGGCTCCGGCTCCGGCTCATCCGAGGGATAGCACTCGTCGGTGTGAGTGTGCTCCTCCATGCCGCAGACCAAAATCCAGTTTCCGTAGCAAATCGTGCTGTGAACGTGACCCTCCGACTCCTCAAGCTCGCAGATAAGGTTGCCGTCAGCGTCGAAGCAGCCGCCCTCAGCGGTGTGGACATGCGCGCCCTCGCCCTTGGCAATCGTGCAGGTAAGCTCGTCGGCATTGTCGATATAGCCCAGATTAACTAAATCGTCCGAACTATCCGATGTGCCCATGCAGTCCTGCGTGTGGATATGCTCAAGCACCTCGGTCATGCCGCAGATAAGGGCTCCGTTTTCGTCGAAGCAGCTGTCGTCGTGTCGGTGAAGAATAATCTCGGTCATGCCGCAGATAGGCTCTCCCCTGCCGTCGGTTTCTGCTGTATTATCAATAATGTTGTCGTCTAAAATATTGTTTTCGGGGATGCTATTTTCGGGATTCTTGTCCGCGGGCAATCCCTCAGCCTCGCCATTCTGCGCAAAGCCGTCGGCTGAGTCCTCAGGGAAAGGCAAAGCCGAGCTGTCATCTGTAAACGACGGCTCCTCGGGGATTTCGCAAACAAGGACTCTATTCTGAGCATAGCAATCATCAGTGTGAACGTGACCCTGCTCACCATCTGCAATAGTGCAGATAAGCGCCGAGTTTGACTGATAGCACTCCGGCGTGTGGGTGTGACCCGCGCTCTCCGGCATGGTGCAGATAAGCGCACCGGCTTCATCAAAGCAGCCCTCGCCGTGGATGTGACCCTCGCCCTCAATCAGCGGGCAGGTCAGCTCATTTGTATTCAGATAACATTCGTCGGTGTGCACATGAGCGGTCGCTTCGGGCAGGGCGCAGATAAGCTCGCCGCGCTCGGTTATGTAGCAGTCGTCGGTGTGGATGTGACCGGCAGCGCTGTCAAGACCGGTATCAATACCATTATTAAGACCGTTGTCAAAAGCATTGTCAAGACTGCCGTCAACGATACTATCTATGGGATTCTCGATGCCGCCAAGCTCGCCGGAAAGCACCGGATCGAGGTCGGACATAAGATAGCAGCCGTCTGTATGTGTGTGCGGGAATATCTCCGGAAGGGTGCAGACAAGCACTCCGTTTTCATCAAAGCAGAACTCGTTGTGGGAATGTACCACAAAGTCGCTGTAGCCGCAGATGTATTCGCCGTCTAAGCCAATGCAGGCATCGGTGTGGATACGCAAACCAAGCGTTTCGGCTGTGCATACAAGCACCTGCTCGGTTGGTGTTTCTTCCTTAACGTAGCAGGCTTCGGTGTGGGTGTGCTCCTCGATGCCGCAGCTGGGATCTCTCTCCAAAGTAAGGGCGGGGAGAATCAGCGCATAGGTAGTGCAGAACACTACAATGCACGCCAGAACGCTTACAATTCTTTTCCATATGCTTTTGCGGCGATTCTTCGCGACTGCCGCTGACACATCCTGCAAAGCAATATTTTGCAATTCAAGCTCCCCTTTCATAAGATTTTTATTACTTAACTACTCCCATTCGGTTAAAGGGCCATACTCGGAACAGTATTTTTCCGACTATCTGCTCCTGCGAAACGCATCCGACAGCGGTGTTTCTTGAATCTACCGATGTGGAGCGGTGATCTCCCATAACAAAATACCTGCCGTCTGGCACCTGAAAAGGCATTTCGATATTACAGTCGCCGAGGGATTTTTCAAAGACATAAGGCTCGTCAAGCATAACGTCGTTGACGTAAACCGTGCCGTCCTCCTCGATGTTTATCCAATCTCCGGGACCGCATATTATGCGTTTTACAAGTATCTTATTATTATAATAGAAGGCGGTGATGTCGCCCGGCTTGAAATCCGAGGTTTTAACACTGAAAATTATTTCGCCGTCCATAAGCGACGGAGTCATTGAGTTGCCGTAGATCTGCAAAACCGGAAGCCACAGAGTAGCCACAAGAATTGCTATCGCGGCGACGGTTATCAGCGTGTAGATGGTGCTGCGAAAAACCGTTCGGTAGCGGCTTTTGTATTTTACCCTTTTCAGCTCTGATTCCAGCTGTTTGACGGACGGCATATCGCGGGTTTTACGCTTTTTCACGCTTTATGCTCCTATTCGTTTGTGACTGGCGGAACGTCGCGGCTTTCATACTCTGTCAGCATTGCTTTCAGCTTTTCAGCCAGCAGCGTTTGGTACTTGTCCGTTTCGGAGTGAACCCTGCGGCTGTATGCCTGCGCTTCTTCGATGATATTTTCGGCGCGTTCTTTTGCCTCGATTTCCATTTGCCAGAACTTGGCTTCCTTTTCCGTTTGCAGCCTTTGAACATTCTCGACATACTGCGAAGCCGCGGCTTCGGCTGCTTTAAACACTCCGTTCAGCTGCATTACCGCCTGCGCGATAGAGCCAGCCTCGTCGATGGCTATCGTTCTTTCGCTGAGCTTTTCTTCGGTTTCCTTAAGCTTAAGCTGCAAGCGCTCGTTTTCGCGGCGCTCGTCTAAAAGCAGCTGCAAAAGATCGGCGCGGCTGAGCTTTTTTAATTCGCTATCGTTCATACGCGCCTCCTGCGGACTAAGTACGGACTGTATATGCTATATGCTCGAAAAAATAAAAAATGACGGTCTGATATTCTGCGCGCTGTGCCGATAGTGAGCAACTTACAACACAAAACAACATAATTACCTATATAATGAACCGTCATTAGTCAGTGCTAATCTTTATTGCGAAAATTTGTATAGCACAAAGTTTGTAAAAAGTCAACAGTCAAAACTATAATTATATGCAATATGATTAGACATTCACAAAAATGCCTTTGCCGTTAGTATATATTGACGATAAAATTTCTGCGGCTGTGGCAGTTCCAAAAAGTCCCAAAATAATTCATGCATGCAAAAAAAGAGCTGCCCATACAGGACAGCTCTTAATTATTCGGTTAATTACTGAATTACTCAGCAACAGGAGCTTCTGCGGGAACCAGAACCTCAAAGCCGTAAACAGTGGTGTCGCCTTCAAAGTTGAGCATGAAGTTTGCCCATCCGCCGATATCGCCGGAGAGAGCAACAGGGCTGTTTGCAACTATATCAGCACAGTTGAACCAAGCAACGTTCTTTTCGCCCTCTTCAACAACTGCGGGAGCAGTGGTCTCGAAAGCTTCGGGAGCAGAGGTCTTTTCAGTCTGGAAGATAACGCCGTTAAGCTTACCGGTGTATGTAACCTTAAGCCAAGCGCCTTCGGTGGGGATAGCCTTTACAACAGCGTTCCAAGCCTTGCCGCCGTCGATCCAGTTGGTAGCGATTCTTGCGTTGCCATTGTTTTCAGCGTCAACGAGAACTACGCCGTCTGCAAAGGTGCCGGGAGCATCCTGGTAATCCTGTCCGCCGGTGGTTTCAAGAACTAATACAGACTGATCTGTTGCTTCAGACTCGATAACAGCATGGCACATCGGGCAGTAGCCGCCGATATCGGTATGAGGCATAGCCAAGAAGCGACCGCGGATGAGAACTGCATGGTACTCACCGGTTACGTATACGAATGCCAAGTTGCTGCTTACTCTCTTCTTGCCGGAAGCAGGAACTGTTACCTTTATGTAGTTATAGGTTACGGTGTCGCCAGCGCCGCCGTCGCAGTTATTTCTGAGTCTTGCAAGGTACTTAATGTCGCCGCCGCAAGCAGCTGCAAATTCAGCAGCAGTCATCTTTATAGTCTTGTCAACAGCATTCTTTTCAAGATCTATAGTCTTACCAGCAGTTTCAGTTATGAGCTGTGCGCCCCAGCCTTCGCCTTCAGTGGTGTACTCAAAAATAATAGTTGTGCCTTCTTCAGAAAGAGCCTTCTTAACTTCAGCAAGCTCTTCCTTTGTGAGGATTTCGCCCCAGGTTGCGGGTGCGCGCTCGCCCAATTCAACCAAAACTTCGTTGCCCTTAACAACCTTGATCGAATTGTATGTTACCTTCTTAACGCCATAGTTAGAACGGAAGAGGGTGATGTTGTCTACAGAACCAAGCTGATTAACAATTGTTTCGGAAGTTATTGCCTTAGTGTTCTTGTTGCCATCTGCAGTCAAGCCTTCGGTAATGCTGTTTGTTTCAAATATAAGCTGGAATCCCCAACCCTTATTGCCGTTGGTGGTGTAGCTTGCCTCGAAAACAGCGCCTTCCTTAGACATTGCAGCCTTTAAAGCATCGGCATTAGTGCCTTCGATAAGTACTTCCCAGCTCTTGAATTCCTTGTTCTCAACAAGAACGATTTCTTCAGCTTCTCCAGAGTCGCTCTTCTTAGTGAACTTAGCAGAGTATAAGGTGAAGTCGTTCTGACCATGCTGAATAGTGAAGTCGGTAATATCATCGACAGTCTTGCCGTTAGCTTCCCAAGCTTTAAGAGCTTCGTCCAAATCAAGGGTTGCTACCTTTTTACCGTCCTCGGTATTAGCTACTTTGCACGCTGCGGGAAAATCAAACGCATGGAAATAAACAACCGGAATACCACCATTGCACCATCCAACAGGAGAACCTGTATAAACGAAGCTGAATGTTGATCCGCCTTCGCTTATTATTGCCTTGATTTCATCCATGCTCAATGTGAAAATGTCTGAATCATCACGATTCCAAACCCTGCCTTTTCCAAAGAAAGCGTTGGGTTCCTTGGGATCAAAATCTGAAAAGCCTTCAGCATTCTCGAATACAACGATTTCGTCTGCAGATGCAGGCTCGTCAGCTGCGAAAACATTTACCGCGAATACAGGCAGGAGCATAACTACTGCGAGTACAATCGCTAAAATCTTTTTCATAGTTTTTACCTCCAAAATATTATAGTTTAAATAGGTTAGCATTAAACTGCTAATATCATAGCACTTTTTATCCGTTATGTCAATCTCTAAACCGAAAATTCATATAAAAAATACAAATTAATCTTTTAAATATCAGCGTTTTGACAAAGGAAAAATTTACTTCGACTCAGGCTGAAAATCCTCACGCCGTTGGGCATGAGGATTTTTCACACCGATTGATTTATCCTTTGATAAACGTTATTATTTTCTCTTCGAGATTACAACGGCGGCAGCTGCGATTGCCATGGGGAGAACTGCCAGAACTATGCCGGTGTCGGCAGGAGTGGTAGTTTCAGCAGCGGGAGCAGTATCTGTGGGAGCAGTAGTGTCTGCGGGAGCTTCGGTGGGTGCTTCCTCTGCGGGAGCATTAGTCTCAGCAGAAGCGGGAGCAGTGGTAGAAGGCTCGTTTACGACAAAGAAGTCGCCCCAGCCATAGGAATCGCCGACGTTTCCAACGTCACCATAGAAAGAAAACTTCTCAACAGGAGCTTCGGTAACAGTGAATACAATGGTGGAAGCACCGCCCTCAACCTCCGTAAACACGGCAGTGAGACCAAGTCTGGCTACATCGCCATCGTTGACGCCGTAAGCTCCGAAGTACTTGGTTGCTTCTGAGCCATCGAAAGCAACGTCCTTATAAGAACCGCCGAAGATAGCAAGGTTGCAATAGTTAGTAGTGCCATCTGCATCATACATAGCCTTAAGGCAGAACTCTGCGGCAACAGTGCCGTCGAAAGTAACCGTCAAGGTATCGCCGATTCTAAGAGTGTTGTCACCGCTGCTGGTCTTGAAGTAAACACCCGCAGGGCCATTGGATGCCGTGCCGTAATCGGCAGCGAAAGCTGTAACTGAAAGAGCCATAACCATCATTACAGCCATAACGATTGCCAAAATCTTCTTCATAATATTTCTCCTCCAAACTTTATATAGGATTATTCGGTTTTGCTAAACCATTTTGATTATATCACCCTGTAACCGTTTTGTAAATACTTTTTGGCGATTATAGGCGTCCGCGACTTTAAATTCATATACTTTAGCCTTAAAATACAAGCTGTATATGTGCAAAATCACTAAAACAGGACAAAAAAAGAGACGCCCGAAGACGTCTCTTATAATGTGTGCCTACTGTAAATTACTTTCTCTTTGAGATTACAACAGCAGCTGCGGCAACCGCCATAGGAAGAACTGCCAGAACTATGCCGGTGTCGGCAGGAGTGGTAGTATCGGCAGCAGGAGCAGTATCGGCAGCGGGAGCGGTGGTATCTGCGGGAGCTTCGGCAGCGTCGTCAGCGGGAGCTGCGGTGTCTTCTGCGGGAGCATTGCCCTCACCGGTGTAGGTTACGGCAACGGAAACCTCGAAGGTGATTTCGCCGGCTTCGGAAGCGAAAGCGTAGGGGTTGAGTACTACAGCGGTAGTTCCGGCAGGAATATCGCCCGAAACAACGGCAACACCGTCAACGAAATCAGCGGTCATAGCAGTCTCGCCGTCTCTTGTGTTCCAGTGAAGCTCGAGCTTAGGAGATACGCCCTTAGAGCAAGGATCGGTATTGCTTGCCTTAACGGTAACTTCAATCGAAGTAACCTGAGACAAAGGAGCAACCTTTTCGATAATCTCGGTGATTATGGGGAAGCATCCGCCCCAGGTGCCGTCAGCGGCAACACCGGTCATGGTGGCTACGTTGGTATCATAGTCGTTATCGGTGAATGTGCAGACAAAGGAACCGGTTGCGGTTGCAGTGCCGTCAGCATAAACGCCGATGGAAAGTGCGCATACCATTGCAAGCGCCAGTACAACAGCTAAAATTTTCTTCATTTTCTTTTCCTCCAAGTAAATATTCGGTATTAAACCACATTTATTATACCACGTCCGTTAACTTTTGTAAATACGATTTTCCAAATTCCTATTGATATATATTAACTTTTGGCTTGATGTTTCGGCATAACAGCAAAAAAAGAGGCGCCCATGCGGACGTCTCTTTTCACATTTTAAGCAAATTACTTTCTCTTAGAGATAACAACTGCAGCTGCGGCAATCGCCATAGGGAGAACAGCCAGAACTATGCCGGTGTCGGCAGGCTCGGTAGTCTCGGCAGCGGGAGCAGTATCTGTGGGAGCGGTGGTATCCTCTGCAGGAGCGGTAGTATCATCCTCAGCGGGAGCGGTTGTCTCGGTGGGAGCAACAGCGTCAGCACCGGTTACGAACTTAGCAGAGTACAGCTTGAAGTTGCCTGTCCAAACCTGAACCAGGAATGCCTCGGCAGTATCAAGAGTAAGACCTGCATCTGTCCAAGCTTTAACCATATCATCAAGAGCAACGGTAGCTTCATACTTGCCGTCGCCAAGATCGGTTACGGTGAACGGAGCAGTTACGCCATTACCGTTACCATCGGTAAATGAAAGGTTAAGGGTGGGGTTGCCTGCTCCGTCGCCGGAGTAAACATAGGTAAAGGTTGCGCCGCCCTCTTCCATTATAGGCTTGATGTCAGCCCAGGTAACGGAAAGGCACTGAGCAGCCTCACGTCCCCAGTAAGCGTCGGTACCAAAGAAGTCCCAAGGATTGACAAGATCAGCAAACGCCTGACCTTCAGCATTCTCGAATACAACGTTTTCTTCAGCGAAAGCGGGTACTGCGAGTGCGAAGAGCATAACGAGAGCCAAAAGTGTGGCTAAAATTTTCTTCATTTTCTTTTCCTCCAAGTAGATATTCGGTTAAATAACCATATTTATTATAGCACGACTATTTAATTTTGTAAATAGTGTTTGGCAATTTCTTATTGACTTATAATAACATCAAGCTTGATGTTTTAATACATAATGCAAAAAGAGACGCCGCTAAGACGTCTCTTTATGTTTTGACTTTTCAAAATTATTTTCTCTTAGAGATTACAACGGCAGCTGCGGCAATTGCCATGGGAAGAACAGCCAGAACTATTCCGGTTTCAGCGGGAGTGGTGTCGGCAGCAGGAGCAGGGGTGTTGTCCTCTGCGGGAGCAGTGGTATCTGTGGGAGCTTCGGCAGCGTCGTCAGCGGGGGCTGCGGTGGTGTCTTCAGCAGGAGCGGTGGTGTCGTCAGCGGCAGGAGCGTTGGGGTTGCTTACGGTAAAGGTTACCTTAACTTCCTTAAAGCCTGCGGGAAGATCGCCGGTAAGAGCATTCAGACCGCCCATCTTAAAGAGAAGCACAACGCCGTTGTTGCCGTCGAGGTTGCCGTTCTTAACGGTGTTTGTGGACTTTTCAGCGTCAAGCTCAACCTTGGTGCCGTCAAGCTCGAGAGCGGTAACGGTTACAACAGTGCCGTCGGGAAGAGCGGTATTCTGCGAAACGTTGCCGGCAGTGGTCTTAACGCCGATGAACGAAGCGTCTGCGCTTGTGGACTGAGAGCTTTCAAGAGTCGCGGTAAGGGTGAACTCGCCGCCCTTTGAAACGTCTATCGTTTCGGACTGAACAAGAGTTCCGAAAACATCGCCGATTTCAAGAAGCATATTGGTGTCGCCGGCTGCTGCAAAAGCAGACACGGTCATGCAGGAAACAAGCATTACCGCTGCAAAAGCAATTGTTAAAATTTTTTTCATCAGATTTTCCTCCAATTATATATTTCGGTGCATATCCTCATAACTTGAAAGTTAATTAGGATACAAACCTACTAAATTATATACCTGATCAACGCCTAATTCAAGTAGTTTTACACAATGCGCGAGATATCGTCAAAAAGTTATAAGAATACATCAACACAAAGCTCAGCTAAAGATAATCATTTCCGGAAAGCCATGCATTGCCGACCAATTAAAGCCAATAGACCGATATTATATGAGCAGAAAGCGGAGCTCCGACGACATTATCATATCGCCTATATTATAAATAGTATATACAATAGATTTTAACGGCATTTTTGCGGGAAAAACGCAGCCGTCGCGCATTTGAAAAGCTCATCTTTCAAAAATGAAACGTAAATCAAGAAATGAAGAAAAATAAAGAGAAATCAAAAGAATTAAAAAGAAATCGGGATATATTTAAAAAAAGTTTTAAAAAGGGCTTGACAATTGCGCGGGTGTGTAATATAATAGCGGACGTTGCGAATAATTCTATTATACAGGAGGAAAGAAAATGTCAACATTTATGGCAAACCCGCAAAACGTTGAGCGCAAGTGGTATGTTATAGACGCTGCCGGCAAGCCCCTCGGAAGAGTTGCTGTTGCTGCTGCAAGCATTCTTAACGGCAAGAACAAGCCCACCTACACCCCTCACGTAGACTGCGGCGATCATGTTATCATCATCAACTGCGAAAAAGCGGTTCTCACCGGCAATAAGCTGAACAACAAGGTATTAAGATGGCACACCGGCTGGATCGGTCACCTTAAGGAATACAAGTATTCCGATATGATGGCTAAGGAGCCTGAAAGAGCTATGAAGATAGCTGTTGAGGGTATGCTTCCCCGCAATACCATCGGTGCAAATTCGGCTAAGAGACTTCGCGTTTACAAGGGTTCAGAGCATCCTCACACTGCTCAGCAGCCTGAAACCATTGAGCTTTAATGAAGGAGGACGGAATCAATGTACGAATCTAAATCAGCATATTTCTATGGAACAGGACGCAGAAAGCATTCTGTCGCCAGAGTCCGCCTTTATCAGGGCACCGGCAAGGTAACCGTCAACGGCAGAGATATTGACGATTACTTCGGTCTTGAAACCCTTAAGCTCATCGTTCGTCAGCCCCTCAACCTCTGCAACGTTGCAGAAAGTTTCGACGTTGTATGCACAGTAACAGGCGGCGGCGTTACCGGTCAGGCAGGCGCCATCAGACACGGCATTTCCAGAGCTTTGCTTCAGTACAGCGAAGAACTTCGCCCCCAGCTTAAGGCAGCAGGCTTCCTGACAAGAGACCCCAGAATGAAGGAAAGAAAGAAGTACGGCTTAAAGGCTGCACGTCGCGCTCCTCAGTTCAGCAAGAGATAATTGTTTTATACTCTTATTCATCCCTCAAGGCTATGCTTTGGGGGATGGTTTTTGTTTCTAACTTCGGTTCGCCGAGACCATAAATAAAGGACATCCCACAAGGTTGAATCTGGAATGTCCTCTTTTGTGCGTTATTGTGGCGCTGACGGTCAAAGAACAGTTGTAAGCGCTCAGCCGTTTTTGAGTGATGAGACTGCCGCTTCAAATACCGTATCGCCTCGAACAACGTCAAATTCACTGCTTTCAAGAGCGTTAAACAACATTACGCTTGCTACCTCAAAAAGAAAATGACTCAGGTGGAGTTTGCTGAGTGGACGTATTATACTCTTGAACTCAGAAGCAAGACAGAAAATGGCGAGATTGAGTTTGAGAAGTATAGGGAGATGGTTAGGGAGTAACGCTCCTCTGATTTATTGCTGTTCGAGAAACGCCAACTGTTTTTTACAACTTCCTTGACAATTTCAATAATTTTAGTTATAATGTATTTTAGAAGCTATTGTAAATATCGTTCCGACAATTTGAGGAGGTTGCAATTATGAGTGATAGATTTTTTTCTGACAGTGTTCAATATCAGGCTGTTTTACTAAATTTAGAGAAAAATAACGGACAGCTAAAATGCGCTATATGCGGGAAAGTACTTGTATCAAAATCGGAATGCCGTTTTGACCATATTTTTGCATATGCTAAGGGTGGAAAATCCACTTTAGATAATTGTCAAATTTTATGCGAAGACTGTAATTTATCAAAAAGCGATAAAGAAATGAACGACTTTATATTAGAAGAAAAAGCCAAGAGATTTATGGCAGGAGAAACAATTACTCCTAATATATCGTTTACTGAACCAAAAGCAAAAATTGATGATAGTAAAATGACAAAAGAAAAGTTTGATTCAATAGTTGGGGCATTTATAGAAAAACATAAAGATATTAAAAAAGTGGATTTCATAAGAGATAAAAACAACTTGCCGTCTGTAGCATATGTTACTAAATATTATGGAACAATGAATGAATTGAAGCTTGCTTTTGGACTTGAAATTGATACTGTATGGAACAGAGAAAACATTTGGCAGAGATTATTAGAATATTCAGAAACCAATCCGGATTTCAAGCAAACTGAACTGACAAAAGAAAACAAGCTCCCTTCCCTTCCCTGTGTTCTGACTCATTTTCCTGAATATAAAAACTTCAGCGACATCAAAATTGCCCTTGGATTAGATTTGAATTATGAATTATGGACGAAAGAAAAAATTGTTAATGCTTGTCGAAGGTACTTGAAAACTCATAGCAAAATCACATTAAAAGACTTGCGAAAAGAAAACGGATTACCAACATCTAAAGTGATATATAGATTTTATGGCACTATGCAAGACTTCCAAAAAGATATAGACTCCGAAGTATCAAGAATTCCGGAGTTTATTTCTAAAGAAGAATTAATGAGGGCAGCGCAAGAACTGATTAAGAAAAATGGTTCGACTTTTGAATCCAGAGCTTTGTTTTTGGAAATGTTCCCTTACAGTCAATCAGTAATAATACATCGATATGGTTCTTTTAATTCTTTTATGAAAGCAGCAAACATCATAATTGTAAACACAAAAAAGGCTAAATATACCAAACAGGAAGTAGACGACCTTATTCTTTCATATTTAAAAAGTGGAAATCCCATTCCATCTTCAGCCAAGCAATTATCCTCACTTAATTTACCGTCATCTTCAACAATTTTAAGATTTTATGATGATTGGAAAGAGCCTTTTGTTGTTTTCTTGAAAATGATAAATATTACAAGCAAATAAGAACTAAAATAAGAGAATTGCGATTATAATAGAGCGTATTGTTACATAACTAAAGCCGACCTCAAAAGAAGTCGGCTCTTGTATTATGCAGAAAATCGAACATTCAACTTTCGAATGGTCTTTATCTGACCTTTGGATTTTTCTGTGTATCAGGCTTAAAATCAGAGTGTGTAAATGCCTCTGCATAACCTGAAATCACATCAGATAACCAACGGCTGTCAGACTTGATTTGAAATGAACGGTTCGACTCAAAGAGATAATTATTTTATACTCTTGTTCATCCCTCAAGGCTATGCTTCGGGGGATGGTTTTTTATCAATCATCCTTGCGCTTGCGCATACGCCGAAATCATGGTATAATCAATGCATCCGCCGATAATATATTTCTTAAAACGACACTTCACAATCGAAAAAAGAAAATATTAAAGCGAAATCTTTGCCGGAGGGATCTTACAATGAATGACATCAACAATACCATAATAGAAGCGATCATTAAAAAGGCAGAAGCCGCATGCCCCGACTCTTTGGCACTGATAGGCGTATATGGTTCTGCCGCCGCCGGAGACGAGCATGAAAAGTCGGATCTGGATCTAATGATCATAATAAATGATGAAAGCGGGCAGGTGCTTGCCGACGGATTTATTCTTGATGATATCGATGTCGGATACGACATTTACTGCACAGGCTGGGATATGCTCGAAAGAGACGCGCAGTGCAGACACGCTCATTTATCAAAGCTGCTCGACTCGAAGATAGTTTACTGCAAGAACAGCGACGCACTAAAGAGATTGGAAGATATCAGGAAAAAAGCCGCAGAGCTTCTGTCGTCGGATAAACGGTATACTTTGGCTACCAACGCATACGGCGAAGCCAAAAAAATGCTTGCGAACGCGTATCTTTCGGAATCGCTGTCAAAGGTAAGAAGCAGTGCGGGAGCGGCGGTTGAGCTTATAGAAAACGCCGTTATGCTGTATAACGGTCGATATTTCAAAAAAGGAACCAAGCGGACATTCGACGAGCTGAGCCTGATAAAGCTTCCTTTTGATCTGAAAGCCGCCGTTATTGACATCATCGGTGCGGATACGGTCGAAAAAATAAGGGAAAGGCTGAAAGTACTATTGACCGTGACCGGAGAATATTTGCAGCCTCCGAAGAAAAGGGAGCTTCCCTGCGCGGAAAATCTTAAAGGAACATATGAAGAAATGTATTCCAACTGGAAAAACAAAATGCCGGAGGCGGCAGACTGGAAGGATATGTATTCATCGTTTATGAATATGCTTTACTTGCAGAATATGCTTCATGAGATCTCGCAGAGTGTCGCGGTGGACGACTTTGAAATTATGGATAAGTTTGAGCCTGACGATCTCGACAGCAATACAGCCGTTTTCAACAAAGCTTTGAGCCGCTTTCTTGCAGAGTATGAAAAGGCAGGGATCTGTCCGAAGCGTTATGCGAACGCTCAAAAATTCGCGGAAGATTACTGCAAGGAAGTTGCCGAGACCGATATCCGTGCGTTTACGGGGAACGAATGATCCCGTTTGCTTGGAGAAGTATCTGACATATTGGAAAACTTATGTACGAAAGCATCCTTCAAAGATACCTTAGAGGGATGTTTTTGCATACTGCCCCATCAATTTTCCCAAACTCATGTAAAGAAATCCTGCCCCGGGATATGCTATTATAGATACAGAAGGGAGGCTGACAGCATTGAAGGAAGCAATTATGGCAATGCAGCGTCTGATTGACTGGATCGACGCGCACGCCGTGGAAAACCCCGGCTTGGTTGAAATGTCGAAGCAGATTGGCTACTCGCCCTACTACTGCTCGGAGCAGTTCCACCGGATTGCCGGAATCACCATAAAGGAGTATATGGCGCGCCGCAGGCTGAGTATGGCAGCTCTTGTGATCCGCGATACCGACCGACCGCTGCTCGACATTGCTTTGGATTACGGATTTTCTTCCCAATCTGCTCTGACGAGAGTCTTTGTGAATGCCTTTGGATGTACACCGGCGGCATACCGAAGAAATCCCGCTCCCATACCCATTCAATGCCGCAAATGCGTAATCTCGCCTTCTGATTTTATCCTGAAAGGAGATATTGACATGAGCAATTTAGTATTACCGTCCTATAGGATGGAGTATATCCCCAGACACAAGTATTTAGGCGTTTACAAGCCGTCCGAAACCGCAAACGGTCCAATCTGGGCAGGACACGACTGCGACCTTCTCTGCGGCATGATATCCAGCATGACCGACCCCCATCCCATCGTTACCGGAATGACCGCCGGCTGGAAATGTGAAAACAGCGAAAGATCCTACTTCTTCGGCGCGGGAGTGGAATGCGACTATGCGGGAGAAATCCCAGAAGGCTTTGAGCTGCACGAGTTCCCCGACAGCTACTACATCGTGTTCTCCCACCCGCCGTTCGACTATCCTACAGACAACTGCGAGGTAATGAAGCGCGTTGAGGACTTGGCGTGGAATTTCGACCCCACTCCGCTCGGCTACGAATGGAATGAGGATGTTTGTCAGGACTACCAGCGGCACTATCCCGAAGGGCTGGGATATCAGGTGCTGCGTCCGGTTAGGAAGATCAAGAAATAAATAAACAAAGAAGTAAATAAACATAGAAGGCACCCGCAAGGTCGGAATGACTTTGCGGGTGCCCTCTTTTGTATTTTTGGAGATGTTAAGCCCAGCCGTCGGCTACCTCGCCTTATCCCCTGCCTCATACCCTCCGGTAATCTCAATAACATTATTATCAGGATCGGTAAGGTGGAAATAGTGATACGTGGGGTGAGCCTCGCGGATTTCGGTCACATTGCCTATGCCCAGTGCCTTTACCCGCTCATGCTCCGCGGCAAGATCCTCCACCCAATAATTCTGGACGAATTTATGTGGGCTGTTAAGATCGGTGCAGTGACCTATAAGATTATTTTCGTTCATCAGCGCTATACATTTATTATCTATATAGAACTCAACAAACTTGTTTCCGCTCGAACAGCGGTCCCCCACCTTTGTATCAAGCAGCTTCTCATAAAATTCCACCGATTTTTCAAAGTCCTTTACTATAAGATACACGCTTCCCAGGTGCAGCGGATTCTTGTTTTTGCAGGATTCATCAGCATTGCGCAATAGCAGCTCGTCGCAGGAGATGCCGAAAATTTCGCCCATGCGGACGATTTTGTCAACCTCGGGGACGGACTGTCCAAGCTCCCACTTCGAGATCGTCTGCCTTGAAACATCCAGAATCTCAGCCAAAGTAAGCTGAGTCAGACCGTGTTCTATTCTTTTCTGCTGTATTTTCTCGCCGATAGTCATAATATCTACCTACATAAGTTTTTGCGCTCAAGCTCAAGCAAGATTATTGTAGCATATCAGTGGTGATCGTTCAACCAACTTTGGCAGGAACCTGCGCAACTGTGGGGTGCGCAGGTGGAGTTAGTTTATCACCGATCTGACGGTCAAAATCAGTCGCGAGCACTCAGCCGTTTTTGAGCGATGATACTGCCGCTTTAAATCCCGCATCAGTCCTGATTACATCAAATTCGCTGCTTTCAAGAGCCTTCAAAAGCTTTTCACGCGCACCCGCTCCCGAGCGAGTCCACTCGTCCGGCGATATCCTCTCTCCCAAAAACAGGATCGACGTATGCTCCGACGGCTGTGCGCCGTCCATTTTACAGGCGTGTTCCGAAGCGCTTTCAATGCATGCAATCGCCCTTTGCCTATCAGGCAGGCAGTATTTTGCAAGCTCGAGATATGTCCGGCTCAAAAAGCCGTGATAGAAGCCGTAATCGCCGTTTTCGAGAAGCAGACCAAACATTGCAGGTATCTTTTCAAGAATCATAATTCGCTGCGCCGCGCTCAGACCGTGACTCCGCGACGATTCATAAATGAGCCTGTAGATAAGATTCAGTGCCGCGTTCAGACTGCGCCTGACAGAGGCTTCCCTCTCCTCGCCTTCAAGCACACTCAGAGGGCGGTATGCTCTATTCCCGACCACATGCTCGGCAGCTTGTTCATCCACAAAACAGCGGACTCCCGATTGCCCAGCAGCTTGTGACAGGCTGCAATGTTACGGATACAGTGGCAGGATTCCTCGATATCATCGGTCATTTTCATAAATCGTTCTGAAACCGCAATCGACATTTCAAGATAATGCCTTCTCCCGCCGCCGACATTGTGAAGTCCCATCAGATAGGAATCTGTCATCATTGCGTTGACGACGGTCAGATCGTTGGGAAAGCGGGTATAAAGCTCCTGAGACAGCTCAAAAGCCGCCCGAATGTCTCCCGAATTGTGGGCGTTGTGCCTTTTGAAGAGATATTGCGCTTTTGCCCGCTCGTTCGTCTCATAATCCGCTCCCAAAAGCGCGTCCACCGTCACGCCAAAGAAGGAAGCGAGCGTGGGCAGGAATGTTATGTCGGGATAAGTTACATTGTTCTCCCACCGGCTGACCGACTGCTTAGAAACGTTCAGCAATTCCGCGACCTGCTCCTGAGTCAAGCCCTTTGCGTTCCGCAGGTCTTTCAGCTGTTTGCCAAAATCAAACATCATAAAACCACCTTTCAATTAGTTTGAGATCTCATGTAGAATATATCATGGTTCTTGCGGAAAAACAAGGTATCGTTTTATGATTGTTGTATTAAAAAGTGAGACTTGCAGGCGGGATTGTGCCGTCCTCAAACAGTATTGCCGCTATTCATATCGGTTTTTATATAAAATCCTTGCATCGGCAGTATGCTTTTTGACAAACTCCGTTTTAGCTTGGGTGTAGCCGTCCCTGTCATGCTCGAATTGATGCCACAGGCTCAGCTTCAGCCGCTCATACTCCTTTGCAATGCGTGGATTGTCGTTTAGATAGTCCCGAAAATACAGCTCGTCATTATCCCCCGCAAAGCGAAGATGGAGATGATAGACCTTATCCGCAAAGCCGTTTTCGGTGTAGCCGCGGTTGAAGGACACCCTGCCCTCCGACTCCGACATCTTAATAAAGCCGCATTTCGTAATCAGCTCGATAACGGCGGGCATGCTCTCGTCGTGAGAAATCTCGACAAGGATATCAATAATCGGCTTCGCCCAAATTCCGTTTACAGCAGTGCTGCCGATGTGACTTATGCGGATAATTTTGCGGGATAATAGTGCGCCGCGCAGAATGTCCGCCATTTCCTCATATTGCTTTTTCCATTCGCCGCTGTGCTCGGTCAGCTTAATGGGAAAGAGCGACCATAATTCTTCAAGAGTCATTTGGGATAGTGGTTTGGGCATTTTTAAATCCTCCGTTGGTGATTTTCGGCTCTGCAATACATCCGCAAGCTATAATGCGGCGAGAAAGCAGGCTAATCCCGTGAAAAGATAAGCCGTGCAAGACAAAATCAGGTTATCAGCTATATTATACTCTATTTTTTGGCAAACTGCAAGCAGCTCGGCGGACGCTGACTAATCCTGATAAATCGGAAATCCCTGTGAGAAGGCTTCAATTCCTTGTTAGGGAGGATTATTCTTGACTTTTTCTAAGCCGTATGTTACTATTTTTCGATTAAAAAGTGTCCAGACCAAACTTGGTCGTGACCAAACTTGGTCGTGACCATGCATGGTCATTAAATCGGTGCAAAATCCCATCGTATAGCGGTTTTGTGGCGATTTTATGCGGGTTGCCAAAGCAACCCCTGTACACTTTTTTACGGAAAATTAGTATTACTCCAGCATAACCGTTTTTCGGCTGTGCGGGAGGTTTTTAGTGAGGTTAAAATTGATGCTGTTAATCTGAGCATACTTGCAACAAACAAGCCGCGAAAGCGGCGAGAAAAGCAGGCGAAGCCGGAGACAAAGAATAAATCGCCTCAGGCGATACCGCCACTTTTCACTTTTCTCTCTTATCTTTTATCTGGAAAAGCCGCCCAAGCATATTAGAGAAAAGAGAAGAGAGAAGAGTGAAAAGATAAGAGTACCAAAATGTGCAATCAGCACATAGGTAAGTCCAGAATGTCAGCACATAGGTAAGTCCACGT
>USEH01000004.1 GCA_900553675.1 uncultured Ruminococcus sp.
AGCCGGTCGCTTTTCTGTTGCGTATAGCTATGATGGCGGATTGTGCGGTGGTGCCCTAAAAATTTTGTTTTTCATAAAAATTGCCTCCTAAATATATTTTATCTATTAATAATAACATAAAAAGACAAAAAAGTACATATCATAGTGTGAAAATTTTGTTTTCTTACTATGATATGTACAAGCTGCTTTAAACGTGCTATTATTTAGATACTGAAGAAATTCAGAAAAATTTTTGAGGGGAACTCCACCTCTCCGTTCCAGACGAAAATATCTGACGTTACCTTCCAATCTTGATCCGGCAAGGCTTACTTGCCGGATTTTTTGTAACCAAATTGTAACTAAATTTTCTTACTATGATATATACAAATATATCGAAATATGTTATTATGGTATAAAGCTTTACAGCACTAATGTTTTAAATCAAATCGCTTGAATTTTCATGGTACGTAGCATAACGAGTCAGCAATTTTTAAAAATTTTTCCGGAGTGTGTAATAAATCGCTCGCGTTTTTTGTTATAGTTAGTGAAAGCTGCCATGAAATTTTACTGCATTAACATTTTAAATCAAAGGAGGTCTGCATATGCATCCGTTCAAACAGCTTCTGCGCCAGCCGCTGCGCACTGCTGCCGCGCTGATTATTTTAACGGCTTCGGCGGCGTTTATGTGCCTCAGCTGGGGTGTTTACCGCTCGGGGCTTGCCACCGCCAAGGCGGTTGACGATGGGTTCACCACCCTTATGGTGTATGACGAAGAATATCTTTCAAATAATATAACCACAGCCGAAACAAACTTTTATGATAGTGCAACCGGCGAATATATACCGACCGAATGGGAAGTATCTCTGCTATCCGCATTTGAAGACGACGGTACCTTTGATTCAATATCCGCCGCCCTGCCTCAGTAGGACGCTCTGCGTGATATTATGATTTCCAGATATGCAAACGCATATATAAACGGTTATCTGCCGTTGATACCTTCGCTCGACGGCGGTGATGCATATGGCTACTTTGACAGCCCTTACAATTCGGCAGTGCTGGTTTTTAAGGCTACTGATATAAAAGTTGAGCCTCATATACAAATGGAGGGCTTTTACCGTTTATCGCTTGAGGGCGACATTATTGCAAGACCTGCTTTCAGCGACCGATTCACCAAGATCGATAAAATACGCCTGACCTGTAATGGCGCAGATGAAAAGGAGCTTGAAGAAATAAAAACCGATTACGAAATAGGCAAAACCTACATAGTTTCGCTTTCTGATAATTACTGCGACATTGACCGGAGGGCAAAGCAGGAAATAATCTATATGTATATCAGCACCAGTCACGGCGCGCCTACCGGAGCGACCGTTGACAATGTTGACTGGTCAAAGCTTGAAATTGGCTCGGATAAAAAGCCTACCAAGCGGGTTGTCGGAGAACAGGTTGACGCAACCATAGAGTGCTACGGACAGGTTTATGGCATATCCGGTAAATATTTAGACGGCTTAGGCTATTGCGGGTCTGATGGATTCCGCTTTCCACGCGGAGATGACGACTCAAATGACTTATTTGCTAATTACTACGGCAGCATAGCAGAGGTTACCGGAACCCTTGAAGACTTTTTAGCCGACCCCGAAAACAAATCATGGGTCGACTCTATTAATGAGATAAACAGATCACTCAGCGCCGCAACCGTTTACGGCACGGACAATATTAACAGCATTCTTTTATTCGCCGACAAAACAATGTATTTAAGCGATGGCGAGGAGTTCTCTGCCGAAGACTATGAGCAGGGAAACAACGTTTGCATAGTCTCGGAAACCGCCGCCTATAAAAACGGCTGGAAGCTTGGCGATAAAATCACGCTTAATTATTACGATGGCGTGCAGGTTAATTATCAGAACTTTACCAAGGCGTTGCCGGGCGAATATACCTCGGAAAACGACCTCGGAATAAGCTGCGAATACGAAATCAAGGGAATCTATCGCCATACAAATAGCTTTTCCGGCGACCCCTCGGACATCACGCCGAACACTGTTTTTGTTCCGAATAAAAGCTTAGACAATTTGGGAATCAGGCAGAACAGCGACCCAGCCGACGAAAGCGGATTTGCTTTACCAACTCAAAGCGATATGGACTTTGAAAGCATGGTAATCAAAAACGGCAGAATCGACGATATGAAAGCCTTTATCGAGTAGCAGGGCTGGGATCTGAATTGGTTCAAGTTCTACGACGGCGGCTACAGCGAGGTTAAAGCAACCGTTGAAGGAATTAAGGACAGTGCAGACGATCAGCTTTTAGCTTCAAGCCTTACCTGCCTTGCGGCGTTTATAATTTACATAGCACTGTTTGTAATGCGGCAGAAAAAAACGTCGGAGTTATGCTGTCGCTCGGTTCGGGAAAGAAAAAGGCTGCCGGCTTTATGATTGCGGTTTCGACCATACCTGCCGCTATAGCTACTGTTTTAGGCGCGATAATCGGCTGTGCAATGCTTAAAGGCTCGGTTGCAAAGGTAGTGTCGGAGGCTTCGCAGCAGCTTGACACCGCCTTTTCGGGTGCTTCCGCCACCGGTCATGCGGCTCTTGAAAACACTGCGGTTCTTCCGTCCGCCGCTGTCATTGCCGCTGTTGCTCTGCTTGTTGTGTATGTTGCAGCCTTTGCAATAGTGTCGCTTATAACGGCGGGAAAGAATCCTCGGTTGCTTATTAGAAAGTGAGGAAGATATGGGAATATACTTAAAAAGCAGACTTACAAGGAGTGCTCTTGGATATGTCACCGCGCTGCTTTTGACCGTTTTTTCGGTTTTCGGGTGCTTTTATTCCTGGCTGATAGAATCCAAGGAGGCTGAGCGCGAAAGCGCCTATTCGCTGCCCTCCGAGGTGGTTATAGCCTCGGTTACAGGCACAAGCACCGAGGATCTGGACATTATGGGACCAAGCCTGCGGGCGTTCACAAGGTATAAGAGCGGCTTTGATGCTATGAATCTCCCCGACCTGCGACCGTATTTTTCGGACATAAGAATTGAGGAACGGCTTGCTTACGGCACCTTGGCTCAGACAGGCGTTCATCTGCTCAGGGGAATAAGCTCGATGAGTATGTTCGGCGGCGATGAGATTATCTGGCTGGATGGCGAGCTGGATTTGGAGGACTACGACAGTGAGGGCATAATCATTCCGGAAGAAATATATAGCTCCCTGACGGATGACAGCGATATCCTACGTATGACCGTCTACCCGAACGAGGAAACCACCAACCGCTTTGCAGTCTGCGAGCTTAAGATAGCCGGATACTACACCGGCGGCGACAAAACAACAATTTACTGCCCGTTTGAGCAGGCAATGAGAATCATGACGGAGATTGAGGGCTTTTACGGCTCCGGATTCAGCATTTCCGCAACGGTTGCCGACAATAAAAAGCTTGACGAGCTGAGGGAACTTCTGCCGCAGTATTTCTGCGAGGTAACGCCATCCGGAAATGTCGGTGAAAGCCCACTTGGCTATGAATACCGCCATTCCGCCATAATACACGACGAGGAGCTTCGCAAGACCATAAACACATTATCGCGGAGTATAAGTCTTTTAAAGCGGCTATACCCGATAATACTTTCCGCGGAGATAATAATAGCCGCGGCTGCATGCTGGTTTTATAAGCATCTATCGCGGCGTGAAATAGCGGTTGCAAGAAGCCTGGGAACGCCTGCATCTGCGATACTTTCCGAAACGGCTGTGGAAATGCTGATACTTTCGCTTATGTCTGTATTGATAGCCACAGTTTTAGCAGCCCTGCTGCCAATCTGCGTGATTGACTCGGCGGTTCTGGCAATAATTCCGGCGTCGGGAATAGCGGGAGCGTTTGTTTCCGCATTTACTTCGGCAAAAAAGAATGGCACACTGATTCTGAAGGAGGATTAACATGAATTTAACTCTTGACAATATATCGTTTTCATACAAAACAAAATATCAGACTGTTCAGGCTGTAAAAAACGCTTCGTGCAGCTTTGAACAGGGTAAGTTTTACGCGGTGATAGGAAAGAGCGGAAGCGGAAAAACAACGCTTTTAAGCCTTGCCGCGGGGCTTGAGGTTCCCGACGGCGGCAATATAATCTTTAACGGCGAAAACATCAAAAACATGAACAAGGATGGCTATCGCCGCGACATTGTGAGCGTTATCTATCAGAATTTCAATCTGTTTCCGCTTTTAACGGTCATGGAAAACGTTATATATCCCATGACATTGAAAAAGTCGTCAAAGAACGCTGCCTATAAAAAGGCGGCTGAGGTATTAAAAAAGGTCGGTCTTGATGAAAAATACTATAAGCGTCTGCCAGCAATGCTTTCCGGCGGAGAACAGCAAAGAGTGGCGATAGCAAGGGCGCTTGCTTCGGGGACAAAGGTTATTCTTGCCGACGAGCCGACCGGAAACCTTGACAGTGAGAACACCAAAAACATAGTAGAGCTGTTAGCGGCGCTCGCACACGAGGAAAACTGCTGCATTGTAGTTATAACCCACGACCAGAACGTTGCCAACGCCGCCGACTGCGTTTATAAAATGGACAGTGGTGTTTTGAATATCGAATAAAAATCTGCCTGCACCAAAAAATAGTGCAGGCTCTTTTTTGTCAAACGGTTTTGCATTATATCGATATACAAATAAAATTTATCGTAATACAATAAAAAGTTATTGACATTATCAATCTTTTGTGCTATGCTGAGTTCAACAGCTTAAGGAGGTTGAACTTTATGGAACAAAAGACCCTATCAAGGTGGCTAAAATGTATAATTGTCGGAGTCGGCATTTGCGGACTGATGGTTTTTGCGGCGGTGGTTCCCATGTACGCTGTATCCATGCGGACAATGCACCCCGAATTTACAAACCGATTCTGGTCGTGGCTGATTTTCCTCTGGATTTCGGGACTGCCCTGCTTTGCGGCTCTTGCCATGGCTTGGAGAATAGCCGCGAATATCGGCGCTGATCGTTCATTTTCTGAGCAGAACGCCGGAATATTCAGGCAGATATCATGGCTTGCCGTCGGGGACGCCTGCTTTTTCTTTGCGGGGAACGTCCTTCTGCTTCTGCTTAATATGAGCCATCCGAGCGTGGTTATAGCGTCATCCGGAATTGCCTTTGCGGGAGTGGCGGTGGCTGTAGTCAGTGCGGTGCTGTCGCATCTCGTAAAAAAGGCGGCGGCTTTGCAGGAACAGAGCGATTTGACTATATAGAACCGTCATACTACCGTAAGACGACGAAAGGAACGGCATGAAATGGAAGGAGAAATCATTTTTAATATCGACGTTATGCTTGCAAAGCGCAAGATGAGCGTGACCGAGCTTGCCGAGCGGGTTGGAATAACGATAGCGAATGTGTCGATTCTGAAAAACGGCAAGGCGAAGGCGCTGAAAATATCCACGCTGGTAAAACTGTGTGAGGCGCTGGACTGTCAGCCCGGGGATATTCTGGAGTATAGAAAGGTTGACGAAGAATAAAATACGGCGGCAGAGAGGTTTCTTTGCCGCCATGCTTATTATTAAATTTGGTCGGCATAAGCACGTTTCGCAGTGTGCGAAACGATTGACACACGACACTTTTCTTTTTTCTCTTTTCTCTTTTATCTGGAAAAGCCGCCAAGGGTAAACAAGAGAAAAGAGAAGAGATAAGAGAGAAGAGAGAAAAGTACAAAAAGAAAAGCCACTTACGCGGCTTTTCTTTTTGGAGCTAGTGACGTGACTCGAACACGCGACCTGCGCATTACGAATGCGCTGCTCTACCAACTGAGCTACACTAGCAAATAAAATGCGAACGATATGCGTACGTTTTGCCTCCGGCAAAACCTGCTCTACCAACTGAGCTATTCTAACAAGCTTAATTATTATACACTCAAAAACCCGATTTGTCAATAATTTTGCTGCGATTTTGCCTGCAAGATTTGCACCGAAGGGATATCTGGAAAATTTTTTATCAGAAAATGAAAATTAGGCAGATAAAATTGATAAAAAGAATTGCTATTGGAGAATAAATGTGCTATAATATATGATACTTAATGTATTTGTTGACGCAATTGCTTGGAAAGTAACTTTATATATTCCATAGCGCATATGCAAATGTTTTATCATGAAAGGATGAGAGCAATGTTTCAGGAAAACACAAAAAAACGCGGAGCGGGCGAGATAATAGGAATCATTGTAATTTTTATTCTTGCAATTCTTATTGTCTGCACCTTTGTTGTGTACGGCATATTCAGAGACGCTAATAAAGCTCCCTCGGTTTTCGGACACAGGATATATCTTATGAACGGAGACGGTATGGAACCCAGAATAAAGCAGGGCTCGGCTGTATTTATAGATGAAGGAGCAATGCCTGAGGCTGAGGGCAACGTTATTTTGTGCGATATAGACGGTCGCCTTGCAGTAGTAGGCTTCCAGGGCACGCAGGATGTCACCATGCTCGACGGCAGCGTTCAGCGCAAATATATAGTCAAGTACGATAACGCCCCCGCAGAGCAGGTCTGGGCGGTTGACGAAGGCGATATCATCGGCAGGGCGATATCTTATGACACCGCTCTTGGCGCAGTTATAAGGTTTGCTTCTTCAAAAACCGGTATGCTGGTTATAGTTATAGTTCCCTGCGCATTGCTTGTTATCTATGAGATTGTTATGCTTATTATCTCCCTGAAAAAAGGAAAAACAGCTGATGATATGGAGCTTGAGGAGATCGAAACCATAGATACCGCTGACATGAATTTCAATAATGCCAACGCTCTTGATTTTGGCAGGATGTCTGACAAGCCCGCTGAAAAGAAGCAGGAGCTGAAGTTTGACAAGGTTCCGGCTCCAAAGCCTGCCAAGGTTGACGCAAAGCTTGATTTCACCGCACCCGAAGCCGTTAAGCCGGCACCTGCTCCAAAGCCTGTTCAGGAGCCTAAGCCCGCACCGGCTCCCGCTCCCACTTCCGCACCTACGTTTACGCCGACACCCATCCCTGCACCCGCACCGACATTCACATCAACACCTACCCCTGCCCCTGTGCAAGCTCCCGCGCAGGAGATCAAGCAGGAACCCGCTCAGCCGGCAGCTCAGCCCTCTTTTGTAGAGCAGAAGATATCGGAAACGGCAAGCACTCTTACTTCTTCGGCAGACGGTCAGGAGCAGTCTATGACATCACGAATCGACGAGCTTATTAAGCTTTTAGAAGAGGAAAAGGCTAAGCTTTCCGGAAAATAACCTGAAATATCAGTGACCGCGTTCTGCGGGACAAAGGTCACACGGCTTATAAGATAAGCGGACGCTCGGCATACCAGCTGCGCGCCCGCTTGATTTTTTGCAAGAGCAACAGCGGGTTGCTTGCGCAGGTGGGTCTGCGGTGATATAATCGGTATAAAGAGCAAATCTCAATCAGCAGCCGATTAAAAGTCGGTGAAAGGAGCGGTAATAGCATGGACACTAAAAATGTATTGTTAGAATTGCGCACAAAGAATGGTCTTACCCAGGAGGAGCTTGCCGAAAAGGTGTTTGTCACACGCCAGGCGGTCTCTCGCTGGGAGACGGGCGTAGGGTACCCGGACGTCACATTATTCCCAATCATCGCCGAGCTTTTCGGCGTACCCATCGGCGTTCTTTTCGGTGAAAAGAAAAAGGAGTAAATAATATGTCAAACTTAGTTAATGAAAAGAAATTTACTTTTGAACCGCTCAAGGACATCGAAATAGCCGTTGGCAATACCTGCATTATCGAGCTATTTGACGGTGAGAGCGAAAATGCCACGATGACAGTATCGGGTGATGCGACCTTTATGGAGTTTTTCTCGGTGGAAAAGGAGAACGGCAGACTGCGCGTGTGCGTTAAGAACCCTTCCGGCTTGGATATCTGCCCGATTTACGACAGGGGAGGCTATCAGGAGCCGAACAGAATCGAAATTCACACCGGCGTTGCAGATTCAAACTGCACCGTGACAAACTATCTCCAAAACATGAGCTGTAGCTGCTGCGATACGAAGGATCCCATAAAGTGGAGATGGGTCGCCGAAAGGACTACAAAGGAACAGCGTGAAAGCATTATAAAGCATATAAATGCTTGCTCTGATGTGAAGTGATACCAAAAACCGGTGCAAAACCACTGTATCGTGAGCTTTGCACCGGTTTTTGAAACACTTTTGGATGGAAATAAGTATAAAACCGTTCTCGGCTTTTATGACATTTGGAATCTGACAATCTGCTTGCATCCTTAGCAGCCCAGCTATCAAAAAGTCTTGAAAGAAGCAAAATCAATAACTGCTCTTTGCTCATCGGTATAGTATAGGTTGACAAAGTATATCAACCTTCTCTTTACTCGGCAATCAATTCATGATATAATATATTCGGTTCCGGAACAACATTTATAAGGGGATATTTTATGGAAGAATTGAAAATAGCCGAAAAAATAAAGGAAAAAAGAAGAGAACGCAATTTCACTCAGGAGGAGCTTGCAAATATCTTGGGCGTAACAAAAGCCGCCGTCAGCAAATGGGAGAATTCAGAGAGCTATCCCGACATTACAATGCTGCCAAAAATAGCCCAATTGTTTAACATAACTATGGATGAGCTTTTCGGCTATACTATGGAATATAGACCTCTGAAGGTTGTGAATGAATACTATTTTGGAATAACTCTTGATGATGTAGATAAATCCATTTTGGATCATGGAACGGTAAAGGAATGTCGTCTCGTAAAAAATGGGCGCTATATCGAAGCCGAAGACAGGATAGAGTATGCTTGGGAGGTGCGGATTCAGATAGTATCAACCGAAGATGATTTTCCGTATACGCTTCAAAGGCTTTTAAAGACGGACAGGCTTGTGGATGGTTACAGCTTAAGAACTGCAGATGGAAAAATAATCTATGACGACAAGCCAAACAAGCACTATGTCTGCAAAGAAAAGGTGTGGGAATACAACACTGCAGATATTAAGTATATGCGTCAGATGTTTAAGGAACTGCGCGCAATGGGCTTGCTTGCCGATGACGAATGATAATTATTCCCGGAATTACAAAAGCCGCGAAGCTCGATTCATATGAGCTTCGCGGCTTGCGCAATTATTAATCGATGTGGAAGGAAAAGCTGGCAGAGCTTATTCCTCCAGCTGTCTTCCCAAGAACATAGCCGCTGTCTGGGTCAGGGTCAGCTGAAGCTGAGTGCCCTTTGAGTCTGCCTCGGGAGCCAAGAAGCATACCGCGCCTGCGATATCCCCCGAAGCTATTATCGGGGAGATGGCTATGGCGTTTTTGGAGACTCCCTCAACCGGAAGTATCGGCTTGCCGTCGCCGTCGTAGCTCCAGCTTTTTCTTGAATCGAGGACCTCCTCCAAGCCGGGGGAGAGCCTGCGCTCGGCGTATTCCTTCTTCTGCAATCCCGACACCGCAACAACGTGGTCGCGGTCGAAAATAACCACCGGAGCCGAGCCGAGCTTGTGGATAACCTCGGCGGCTGATGCCGCGCTTTCCGACATCTCGTTTATGGGCGAGGATTTTTTGAAGATAACCTCACCCTCGCTGTTTGTGTATATTTCAAGCGGGTCGCCCTCACGAATCCGCATAGTTCTGCGAATCTCCTTTGGAATAACGACCCTGCCCAAGTCGTCAATACGTCTGACGATTCCTGTTGCTTTCATATTGTTCTCAATCCTTTCATTTATTGCCGGATGGAAAGACTTCGCAGAGCGCTGATTCTGAGCCGTCCGGCGTTTTTATTTGACAAGCAATGCTATTATTTGCCGAAAGGTTGAAAATATACTTGAAAGATTAGTGAGTGAGAGATGGTTTGATTTTGATTTTTGGGAGAATAAAAGATTTGTGATGAGACAAGAAAATCGCCCTGATATAATCTGCAACTACTGCTTGCTTTGTCGATGTGTGGCGGTTATATCGTATCACAAGCTCTTATCGAGATTTATCACGAAAAAGCAAATACTCAGCAGAATTTGCTCAATTTAATTGACTAAGCAGGATTTGTGAGTAAAATATAGTTAGAGATATTATGTGAGAGCAATCATGTGGATTTTGAAATTATGAATAGTAGCGTGGATATCGGCACGGTATGTAAAGCACAAAGGTTCAAAGCGATGAATATTTTATGGAAGCTTGATGCTCCAATACCGGCAAAATATCTCAAAAAGACAAACAAATTGGTGGTGGGATGATGAAAATATCGGAGTTAGGAGACAAAAATTGGCCAATAGCATATAGAAAATGCTTGTATGATTTTAAGATGAAGGAATCTGCCGCTATAGCGAAATATTATAGGCCTGAAAAAATATATAAATACTACAGCTTTAAGTCGGAGTATCGGAAAAAGAATATCTTCAATTATGAAGTTGCGTTTAATATTCCATCAAGCTTTAACGATCCGCTTGATTCCCGCTGGTTTTTAAATTATGAGGATATTTTAATAGCAAGGTTCGAAGACATTGGAGATGAATGGTCCAAGGAAAAATATGGTGTTGTATCATATGATTTGTACGAGGAGGATCTGCTATATTTGCGCGATTTGTTTTTTTGTTTCGTGCTTTAGCACCATTCCGTATTCTAATCCAATGTGGGGTCATTATGCGGATAAACACACAGGCTTTTGTATAGAGTATGATGTATCTTTGCTTCCTAAAGAAATGCAACTGCTGTTACCTGTTGTATATGTTGAAAGACCATATGATGCTTCCAAAATATTAGATATGAGAGATATCGATGATAAATTTGCTTGTATTTGCCCCTCTCTTTTTAAGTCTATAGATTGGAAGTATGAAAACGAGTGGAGAATATTCATACCGACCAAAGGCAATTACGAAACGTTAGTTGTTCCTGCTGTTGATTAAATTACCGGTATATATTTTGGGCTGAAATCTTATGGATTTGAAGAACAGCGCGACGAAATAGAAGCATGGGCTGGTGAAAAGAATATCCCTATTTATCAGATTGAACGATCATACCTTTCTTTTGAATTGATAAGCGATAATATTGCTGATATTAAATCCACAAAGCCAATAAAGGGATTTTTGATATGACCGAAGTAGTAGCCGCCCTGATATGGGACAAAAACAAATTTATGATCTGCCTGTAAATTAGCTTATGAGTTTTTAGAAGAACACGATATGCTGCCGTCTATCCGAGATGAAATAGAAAATCCCAATCATAATGACGCAATTAATCAGCTGGAGATCTTGGCTCGCCGCGGTTACTTTTCTATCCCCACATATGACTTTTATCAAGACTACGACAAGGATGGCAATCCCATATGGAGATGTGAATGCCATATAAAGGAGCAGGAAGTTTACTTCGGTGAAACATCATCTTCAAAAAAAGATGCTAAAAAAGGCGCAGCTTATAAAATGCTTAAGTTTACGCTTAAAAGGTAAAATGATATTAGAGAAAACAGGCACGAGAAGATACCAACCACGCTATAAATCACGCTTTTTTATTTACCGGAATAAGGCATATTTATTCTTCAGGCTTCCGACTGTTATTGTTATGCACCCGAAAGACAGCTTTCACTTTCATATTATTTAAGTTTGAGATAAGTATAACCTAAAAGCCAGCTATCAATGCAGTATTAGCTGCTTATACTTATTTTCGTCCGGAAGATGTGCAGAACATATATGGTCATAAATCGGGCACAAAACCCATCGTACAGCGGTTTTGTGCCAGATTTTTTCTATCATTTCAGACGGAGATTAGTATTACAATCGCACATTCACACTTTACGGTACAAAAGTACGATTTCTATAGGTTAAATAATCGTGCAATCGTGCATTCGTACTTTACAGTATAAAAGCGCTATCAATACATCACACGATAGAATACTGAAATATGTTATTGATTCTCTTAGTTGTTTCTATTAGTACAATTTTTTGGACTAATATATCAAGTGAACATCACTGACGCTTTATCTATTTAAATTGCAAAGGTGCGAAAGTACGTTTTTCTCCCTCGTAATAATCGCACTTTTGCTATTTAAAGCGCGGCAGTCCGATAGTACGATTATTTAACCCGTGAAATCGTACATCTGCTCATTCATTATTTATATAGCGATATTGAAATAATCAGAACTTTGTTCGTTGTAAAAAGTGTGGTCATACTACTAAAACTCGTTGCATTTTTTGCGATTATGTGCTATACTATACTTGCACTATATTAATGGAGGTGCGTGTATGTACCGAATTGCTATCGAAAAACTATTGAAATGGAAACAAAGCAAACGCCGTAAGCCTTTGATTATCGAAGGAGCACGTCAGGTCGGAAAGACATGGCTGATGCAAGAATTTGGCAGGCAGGCGTATGCGGATACCGTATATATCAACTTTGACTCCAATTCCAGAATGGCGGAGCTGTTTGCATCAGATTTGGATACCGACCGCTTAATTATGGGACTTGAGCTGTATGCGGGTCGCAAAATTGATCCGAATAATACTCTTTTGATTTTTGACGAAGTGCAGGAAGTTCCGAAAGCGTTGGCATCTCTTAAATATTTCTATGAAAATGCGCCGCAATACCACATTATATGCGCAGGGTCGTTGCTCGGTATCGCTTTGCACCAGGGCACGTCTTTCCCCGTGGGCAAGGTGGATTTCTTAAAGCTTTATCCTCTTTCTTTCAAAGAATTTTTGATGGCAACCGGCAAGGAACGATTTGCCGAGCTGCTTGACACGCAGGACTTTGAGATGATTACAAGCTTTAAGCAAACGTATATTGACGCCTTAAAGCATTATTACTTTGTCGGCGGTATGCCGGAAGCTGTGCAAAGTTTTGCAGAAAATAAAGACTTTAATGAGGTTCGTGATATTCAGAAGCGGATTCTTGTCGCATATGAACAAGATTTTTCCAAGCACGCTCCAAACGAAATAGTTCCGAGACTTCGTATGCTGTGGAACAGTATTCCTTCTCAGCTTGCAAAAGAAAACAAAAAGTTCATCTATGGTCTTGTGCGTGAAGGCGCTCGCGCAAAGGACTACGAAACCGCAATTATGTGGCTTTGTGATTGTGGGCTTGTTCATAAGATCAGCAGAGTTAATGCAGCAGGAATCCCTTTGCGGGCGTATGAGGACTTGAAAGCTTTTAAGCTGTTTGTGGTTGATGTTGGACTTCTTGGCTGTATGGTCGGTCTTAGTCAGCGCACTTTGCTTGACGTCAATGACCTTTTTGTTGAGTTCAAAGGAGCTCTTACAGAGCAGTATGTTTGTCAGCAGCTAAAAACCGCCCCAGATTTGGACGTTTATTATTACACCAATGACAGAGGCTCCTGCGAAGTTGACTTTGTTGTTTACACAGGTGATTTGATCATTCCCGTTGAAGTAAAGGCAGAGGTTAATCTCAGAGCAAAGAGTCTGAAAACCTATCAGGAAAAATTCTCACCCGAGGTTTCAGTCCGTACATCTATGTCGGACTACAAAAAAGAAGATTGGCTCGTTAATCTGCCGCTGTATGCGATAGATCAGATTGCCAGATTATAAACGGAGAAAACAGGCTGATGATCGTCTGCTCAGCATATGAGCGTTGTATAATACTAACTTTCGTCTAAAACGATAGCAAAAAGCGGGTGCAAAATCAATGGACATGGATTTTGTGAGAATAAATAAGTGAAATTCATGATGGATATTTTTATTGCAGCTTATAGTGATGACGTATAGTTGATATATGTTATCTTCCGATGGTGCTTTGCTTTTTGATTTTTCTTATAAATGATTTATGTGGGTTTATAAACTGGAGGAGAATGAAAAACAGGCAGGATAATATGAAAGATGAATAATAAAAATTGTAACGTTTTAGCCGGTCGGTAGTCATATATGAGATAAAGCGAAGCGAGGTGATGGGGTTGGACGAGTTCGATAAAATATATTCCGAATATTATGATGTTGTATTTCGATATGCAATATCGCTGTGCGGCGATGAGAAGTTTGCCGAAGAAATCACGCAGGAATCTTTTTTTAAGGCACTGAAGAGTGTTGATAGATTCCGTGGTGACTGCAAGATGGGCGTATGGCTATGCCAGATAGCGAAAAATACATTTCTCACGCTTGTTAAACGTCAGAAGCAAAATATCGATTACCCGCTTGAAGCAATTCCTGCCGCCGGTTCATTGGAGGAAAAGCTGATCGACAAAGAGGATGCACGGCAGATTTTCAGGCTGCTGCACGAACTCGACGAACCATATAAAGAGGTGTTCTGGATGCGCGTTTTCGGTGAGCTTTCATACGCCGAGATTGCCGCAATTTTCGGCAAGACGGAAAGCTGGGCGCGGGTGACGTATCACAGAGCAAAGCTTAAGATTAAGGAGGGAATGCAATGAACTATCCATGTAAACTGATTCAGGATCTGCTGCCGCTCTATTACGACGGAGTTTGCAGCGTTGAAAGCCGTGAAATAATTGAGGAGCATTTATCTGAATGTGCCGAGTGTTCGCGGATTTTTGAGGAAATTCGTGAAGCGGACAAAGTTTCAATACCTGCTGCTCCGATTCACGAAATGCAAAAAGCGGATTCACTGAAAAAGGTTAAGCGGAAGATCCTGCGAAAGCAAATACTCATAGCTGCAGCAGCTTTGGTTGCGGTGGCTATAATCTGGTTCGGAATCTCGATGCCTTTAAAGCTCTCTGTGGATGCAGCAAAGCCGGAGAATATTTCCGTATCACTGTTGAACGGAGATTTGATTGCCCGATTGCACGGCAGCTTTCCCGGGGAGATCAGAATTAAAAATGTAGAAATAGATTCAAACGCCGAGGGAAAATATTATATGTTTTTCAACATAAGTGAAAGTAAATGGGATAGGCTTACAACCTCCAAAACCGATTACACGGATCGCGTTCTGGCATATAAGGAAATCGGTGCTGCTAATATCGAACGCATATACTATTATACCGGAGACTTTACTGGAATAGATATGCTGACCGGCGAGGAATTAAAGCATGTCATTGAACAATCCACTCTGATGTGGAGCAAATAACTTATCAAAGACTGCAAAAGACCGCAAAAAACGCGGTCTTTTTTGTAACAAATCTGATTATGCGCAGTCATATGGGCAGAAAAGAATTAAGGGGGATTAGCATGATAAAGATAATCAAGCGTTACTCGGTCGTTGGCGCGTTGATCCTGCTCTGCTTTTTCAGCGCTTTTCTGGCTTTGTGCAATGGCTTGCTGTCAACGGCAAAGGCTGCCGACATAATTAAAACCGAAAATCAATATGCATACACAGAGGAATTTAAAGTGTCAATCCGCGCAACGAAAAACATCACAGCAGAGGAAATATTGCAGATTGCTGACAGCGCGGATAATTGCAACGTCTACTTGGACACCACCGCAAATTCGTCTATGGCTGTTTATTTTGATGAAATTGCAGGCATATATTCGCCCGATGTTGTTTTAAAGCAAAACGAGCCGCTTTCGCTTCCGACTTCAGGAAGCATTTCCGTTATTCCAAGAAATGGGATTGTTACTTCGTCCGGAATAAGCGTTGACGAGCTTACTGTGCACGGAAATAAATTTTGTATAATCGAAAAAATGCTCCGCGATTTCTATTGTATCTACGTTATGCGTTAATGTCCTGTTAAAGAAAAAGGAATACGGCATAAAAATTGCGTTTGGCAGCACAAAAGAAAGAATAATTTTGTCGCTTTGCTTTGAAATGCTTTTCTTGAATATAATTTCTGGGGCGGCTGCCTTTGGATTAAGCTATCGCAGCTTTGCAGGCAATATAATTCAAAGCTATCGTGATATTTATTTGAGAACTCTTTGCTCAACCTCGCTTGTGTGCTTGATAGGTTTGATGATGCTTTTGACGATTCTGGTGCTTTTTGTCCCCGTAAAGCTGTTAAAGCGGTATAATCCCGCTGTACTAATCAAGGAGGAAGAATAATGATCCGACTAAAAAATATTTCAAAGCAATATACGCTTGGCGACGTTATAACAAATGCGTTAAACGAAATTTCGCTTACAATTGCGGACGGAGAGTTTGTTGCAATAATGGGAGCTTCCGGTTCGGGAAAAAGCACATTGCTCAACATTATCGGCTGCATGGATACACCATCCGGCGGAGAATATTTTCTCGATGACAGAAAAGTATCGGAGTTAAATTCCCGCGAATTATCAAGTATACGAAATGCTAAGATTTCGTTTGTATTTCAGAACTTTGCTCTGATGGAAAAGTATTCAGCATACGAAAACATAGAGCTGCCGCTTGTCAACAGACGCGTCTCCGCCAATGAACGCCGACATACCGTCGAAGAAGCGGCGGCTCGGCTTGGGATAACAGAGCAGCTTTGCAAATTGCCAAAACAAATGTCCGGCGGTCAGCAGCAGAGAGTTGCGCTTGCTCGCGCATTGGCAAGCGGCGCGGATATAATTCTTGCTGATGAGCCTACCGGTGCGCTTGATAAGAAAACAGGCATTGAACTTATGGAAATATTCAAAGAGCTGAACAGAGATGGAAAAACGATTATTATTGTTACGCACGACCCCAATGTTGCGGAGTACGCGGATAGAGTTATTACAATTTCGGACGGGAGGATAATCTGATGAGAAGATTTTTTGTTATAATATGTGTTTTACTTGTAATTTGCTTTTTACTTTCGGCGTGCAGCTCTTCGGAAGAACCGTTTTTGATGGAATCGCGCGAACGCAATTTCCTTAAAAGCGAATTTGACGAAAACTATTCTCACTATGAGGACAAGCTTAACATTGATAAGAAGGCGAAAACGATTTCCGTGAGCGGCAATGTGACATCGGGCATTATCGAGCTTAAAATCATAGAAAAAGATAAAGACGGAAACAGCATACAAACCTATGAATTTACGATAACGGATACATTGAACGAAACGATAGAGCTCAAGAAAAATTGCTCGAATAACTGGGTGGTGCTATCGGATTTTGACGAAAACACCGAGGGCGGTTTTAAAGTGGAAGTCTTCGGGTGAATGTTAAATTGCACTATTTAGGCGGAAATTAGTATTATACATTTTCTAACTCTGATTCACTTCCGAGCTTTTCAGAATATCAATCATAACGGCGCATACTCCTTGCATCCGAAGCCGGACAGCACGCCGAATACCATGGAAATATAACCATGACGGAACCGTGGTAATCGCTGATTGCCAAAAAAGTTCCCTTTCAAAGCTCTTGACAACTCCGGTTCAATGTGCTAATATATATTCCAGTTAGCCACGGCTAATTAACGCTTGTGGCTTTCCCAGAAAATGTAGTTATCGTGAGCTAGTCATTATGACGCGCACATCAGCGTTCTGGGATATCCCGAAATAATTAACGGAGGAACAGCAATGATAAAGATAACGATAGATGTTGAAGGCATGGCGTGTGGAATGTGCGAGGCTCACATCAACGACGCTGTTAGGCAGAATTTCCCGGTGACAAAGGTCACATCATCCCACAGCAAGGGGATAACCGAAATTATCGCCCATGATATGCTCGACGAGGAAAGGCTGAAATCGGTGATAACCGCAACAGGGTATACCGAAAAGGCATACGCACCGAACCGTATGAGAAAAATGGCTTTTCGCTGTTTCATAGAAAGTAAGGAAAACATCGAGGGCGGTTTTAAAGCGGAAGTCTTCGGGTGAATGTTATATTCACTATGGTTTTGAATTAGTCATTTTTCGGGGTTTTAACACGGTTTTGTGATGGAGAATGAGTTTTGCTCATGGCAAATATAACAGACAAATAAACGGGCAACGGTATCATAGGGATACTCGTTGCCCATTTATTTGTCTGTTATAATATCGGCTCAATGACAGAGCGGAAATAGTGGTCTAATTCTTCAGGCGTATGTTTTTCCCTGCCTTTTAACCACCATAAAACCATTTCAACAAAGCTGCCTGAAATGTGATTGACGAGAAAATCTTGCGGCAAATCTTGATTTTTCATACGACTGTGATTAACAAATTGCGTTTGTATCAATTCATTTAAGCTGTCCTTAAAATAACGCAAAAAAATCTCGCTGCTTTCACAAGAGAGCAATCCCAAAATATTATTGTCGTTTTCCTGCAAATGCTGTAAAAGGTGGCAAAAAAACAGATTGTGGGGCTTCGCCCTTTGAATATAGACCGTGTGTATGAGTTTTATCTATAGCACTGTCTATGATATGTCCGAATAACTCCTTACATATGGCTTTCAATAATTCGTCTTTTGTTTCAAAGTGCGCATAAAAGGTGCTTCTGCCGATATTCGCTTCGTCAAGTATTTCCTGTACGGTTATTTTCTCATAACGTTTCGTTTCAAGTAGTTTTACGAAAGCCGAAAAGATGGCTTGTCTTGTCTTTATTTGCCGTCTGTCCATAATACATCCTTTCCGAACAGTTTTAGTGTTTTGTACGATAACATACAAAGTGACTGATTTGATTGTTGATATGAAAAGCAAAATTCAATATACTAAATGCAGAACAACTTGTTTTGTATCAAATACATTGTATTATAACTCTCCGAGAGAGTCAATGATATGAATTTTGGAGGTTTTGGATTATGATTAAAAAATCAATGATTTTCTTGCAGGCATTCCTATGACGATTGTGGGCGATTTATTTGCCGCAGGCGAGGTTGCTTTTATTATGGCAATCGGAGCGATTTTAGAAGAAAAAACGACCGAAAGAGCAAAGAAAGGCTTGAAAAAACTTATCAGCCTTACACCACAGCAAGGACGTAGGATTTTAAATGGCAAGGAAGAAATGATTGCCGCAGAAGATATTAAGATGAATGATATTCTGCGCGTTCTTCCTGGCGAAACCATTCCCGTTGACGGAGATATTATAGAGGGTACAACCTCAGTTGACCAGTCCATTATGACAGGGGAATCTTTACCTGTTGATAAAACTGTTGGGGATAGCGTTTTCTGCGGCACAATAAATCGTTTTGGAACGATAGATATTCGTGCTTCAAAACTGGGTGAGGATTGTTCTTTGCAGAAACTCATTCGTATGGTAGAAGAAGCAGAAAACAAAAAAGCACCGATGGCTCGTATTGCGGATAAAGCGGCGAGTTGGCTTGTGCCTGTTGCGTTGTTAATTGCAGTCATCGCATTCATTGTAACCAAAGACATTGTTCGTGCGGTTACTGTTCTCGTCGTATTTTGCCCCTGTGCGTTGGTACTTGCTACGCCTACGGCGATTATGGCAGCAATTGGGCAGGCAACAAAGCACGGAGTAATTATCAAATCGGGTGAAGCCTTAGAGCGAATGGGTAAAGTTGATACCGTTGCCTTTGATAAGACCGGTACACTTACAAACGGAAATCTTGTAGTAAAAGACGTTTATCCATTTGAGAATGATATAGATAAATCCCTGCTTCTGCGCCTTACCGCTTCTGCCGAAAGTTACTCGGAACACCCTCTTGCAAAAGCCATTACCGCCTATGCCAAAGAGGAAAATGTCAAATTGTTTGAGGTTGAAGATTTTTACATGGTTCCAGGCAAGGGAATTTCAGCGGTAATTCGTGGAGAAAAATTGTTCTGCGGCAATGCAGCGTTTCTAAAAGAACAAAAAATAGAAATTAGCAGTATGGCAGAGCAGATACTTGAACAATTCAGAAGCGAGTGAAAAGCGGTTATTCTTGTAGTTGACACAGAAAAACTTATTGGGGCTGTAACGCTCTCTGATGCGCTGCGTGATACATCAGCAGATATGATTGAAAGTTTGCGTAAAATCGGAACACACGCTGTATTGCTTACAGGCGACCATAAACAGACTGCTGAATATTTTGCAAAACAAGTCGGCATTACTGATGTTCATGCAGGACTTTTGCCAGAGCAGAAAGTATCTGAAATTGCGGCATTGCAAAAAGCAGGCAAAACGGTTTGTATGATTGGTGACGGAGTGAACGACGCACCGGCGCTTAAAACCGCTGATGTCAGCGTTGCAATGGGGGCGATGGGAAGTGACATAGCTGTAGAAGCGGCAGATATTGCCCTGATGAGTGATGATATAGCCAGGATACCGTACTTAAAGCGATTGTCAAATGCCTGTGTAAAGACAATTAAGTTTAGTATTTCGCTTTCTCTGTTCATTAACTTTGTTGCGATTACGTTGTCGGTTTTAGGACTGCTTACACCAACTACGGGAGCATTGGTACATAACTGCGGTTCTTGCCTTGTGGTATTAATTGTGGCACTTTTATATGATAGGAAATTTGAGTAAATTATTCTCGGCTTTGTCTGCCCTACTTCTGTTTTGTTGATTTTTTATTTTGCAGACAAGGCTGGTTTGACTATATATGATTGGGCAATTTTCAGCGGGAAATATACGATGCAATCGTATTTTAGCCAAGACGAGAAATGATAACCGTGCAAAAGCGTATTATTGGAGATGCCTTAATCGATCTTTATTCTTTAGCACACCGTTTAGCAGGTTAAATCTGCATGACGCACTAAAACACCCTATCCTTATCCAGTATATTCAAAGCAATCGCCGCCACATCCTTGGGAGACATTGGTGTTTCCTCCATGATCCATTGCCGCGCAAGAAAATATGCTCCGCCTGCCAGATAGGAGGAAAGCAGCTTTGCGCTGTTTTCGTCTAAGTTTTCAAATGCTTTTGTCATTTTTAATCCGGGAAAGTTGGTGCAGATCCGTGTGAAAATATTCGTCCAATCAGTGTCCGAATTGTACCGGAAAAAGAGCTTGACAAGCTTGGAACGCTCCGACAAGCAGACAAAAAGGCGCTCGATATCGCTTACTGTCAAGGGCTTTTGGAAATGGTCGAAGGTCTCTTCAAAAAAATCATTCTGCATTTCCGTCAGAACGTCCTTCGGCAATTCGTAATATCGGTAAAATGTCGTTCGGTTTATACCCGCCTCCTGACACAGCTCCGTGATGTTGATTTTTTCCAAAGGCTTTTTATCAAGCAGCCGCATAAGTCACTCTTTAACCATTCTTTTTGTGACTGCAACCCTTTGATTCAGTTCTGTCATGATATAGCACCTCAAATTTTTTCGCTGATAATGCAACATTTACGGCGAGATTGTTGTATTCGCAACGTTTCTAATTAAACTGGATGTTGCAAAAGCTACAACTGTTGTAGTATAATTATATTATAGGTGCTTCTTGATTGTCAAGAGCGAAAACGCAGCCGGAGCAAAAGTGCATAAGCTAAAGCTTGGAGGATATATAATGAATGTTGTAGAAATAGTATTCAGCCCGACCGGCGGAACAGAGAGGGCTGCCGATATTATCGCCAAAACGTGGAGCGAAAACGCGGTTAAAATCGACCTGAGCAATCCTAAAGCCGACTTTGCCAAATGTGAAATCAAAAAAGAGGATATGGTTTTGATTGCCATGCCCTCCTTCGGCGGACGTGCTCCTGCCATGGCGATTTCGCGGCTGAGGCAGATTGCTGGCAATGGCGCAAAGTGTACCCTTGTGTGCGTATACGGAAACCGGGCTTATGAGGATACCCTTGCAGAGATGGAGGATGCCGCAAATGAAAGCGGTTTCAGAGTTATTGCGGCAATTGCCGCAGTAGCGGAGCACTCTATCATTTCCAAATATGCTGCGGGCAGACCTGATTCGTCTGATGAAGTACAGCTGGCAGACTTTGCCCGCCGTATCTTGCCAAAGGATGGGAAAGCTGCATCCATCCCCGGAAGCCGCCCTTGCAAAAAGAGCGGCGGCGGTGGTCTGGTTCCAAAAGCGGTTAAGGATTGCGTAAAGTGCGGGCTGTGTGCAAGAGAATGCCCGGTGCGGGCAATCGATCCCGGAACCTTGACGGCAGATTCTAAAAAGTGCATTTCCTGTATGCGCTGTGTCAAGAGGTGCCCGCACGGCGCAAGAAAAGTCAACGGCGCGATGGTGGCGGCAGCGGCGCTGGCAATCAAAAAAGCTTGCTCCGTCAGGAAGGAAAACGAGCTGTTTCTGTGACTGGAACAGCTTGGGCAGGAGATGAAAATATCTATGAAAACAGGTATTGTTGATGTCGGCGGCGGACTCAGGGGAATCTATGCCGTCGGCGTACTGGATTACTGCATGGATCAGGGCATACGGTTTGATTTAGGAATCGGCGTGTCGGCGGGAAGCGCAAATCTTTCCTCCTACTTGTCGGGTCAGCGGGGTAGAAATTATCAGTTTTACACCGAGTATGCCTTCCGCAAGCAGTATATGAGCATGGGCAATTTTATCAAGATGAAATCCTATGTGGATATGGACTATGTATATGGTACGCTGTGCAACCACGGCGGCGAAAATCCGCTGGACTATCCGGCACTGCGGGATAATCCCATGGAATTCTACGTCGTTGCCACGGATGCATTGACCGGCGAACCAAAGTATTTTGACAAAGGGGATATTAGGCAGGATGATTACAGTGTTATGAAGGCTTCTTCGGCAATCCCGTTTGTCTGCAAGCCTTATCAGGTGCAGGGTCGACTGTATTTTGACGGAGCATTGGGCGACCCGGTTCCGGTTGAAAAAGCGTTCCGGCTTGGATGTGATCGGGTGGTTGTGATACTGACAAAGCCGGAGAGCGTGCTGCGCAATTCTAAAAAGGATGAAAGGTTGGCGGCAGGTATCCGCAAAAGATACCCTGTCGCGGCAGAAAAGCTCTGCCAAAGGGCGCAGCGGTATAACGAAAGCGTGGCTCTGGCTCAGAAATATGCAAAACAAGGTAAGGTGCTGATCATCTCTCCGGATGATACCTGCGGCGTTGACACTTTGAAAAAGGATAAGGAATCGTTGCAGCGCCTTTATAAAAAGGGCTATTCAGACGGAAAAAAGATTAAAGACTACTTAAACGCAGGAAGGTAAGATTGTGAGCAAAATTAAGATTATGACAGACTCCGCCAGCGATATTTCAAGCGCGGACGAACAGAAATATTCCATTGAGGTGATTCCGTTTCCCATCACTTTGGGAGACAAGACCTATATCAGCAGGGTTGATTTTGACAACGAGCAGTTTTTCGACCTGATGGCGCAGTATGACGAGATTCCCAAAACCGCTCAGATAACGCCCTTTCAGTTTCAGGAAATCTATCTCAGGCAAGCGCAGGAAGGTGTTACAGACCTGATTATGGTGCTTATAAATTCCAAGGGCTCTTCAACCTACAACAATTCGGTGCTGGCAATCGATATGTTCTATGACGAATATCCCCAATACCGCGATGTTTTACATATTCACAGCTTCGATGGCATGGGATATAACGCCCTGTACGGCGCTCTTGTTGTTCACGCGGCGCAGATGTGCGCAGACGGTGCTTCGCTTGAAAGTATTTTAGGGTATCTTGAGGATATTCTCCCCCGCCGCGAAATTTACTTCGGCATCTACGACTTGAAATATGCCGCCAAATCGGGGCGGATTCCAACAGCCGCGGCTTTTGTCGGCACAGCGCTCAACCTGAAGCCTGTAATGCGTATTTTTGACCAGTCCATCACAACAGCCGCAAAATGTCGGGGTGAGCGCAAGCTGGTGGAAAAGGTGGCGCAGATGAGCATTGAAGATATGGAGTCGGGAGCTCCATACGAAATCGTCTACGGAAACGACGCCGGTTGTCTTGAGGAGCTGCGGCGCCTTATGGTTCTTAAGCTTGGCTACGAGCCGTCGGCTGTATACCAGATCGGAGCCGCTGTTGCCGCAAATTCGGGTCCGAGGGTTGTTGGTGTGTCGTTTACAATTAAAAGTAAAATAAAGTGATGGTTTACAAAAACAATCACACAGACAGTAGAAAAAGCTGAGGGATAGCAGATATCTCTCAGCTTTTGTTTATTTACCGGAATAAGGCATATTTATTCTTCGGGCTTCCGACGGTTATTGTTATGCGCCCGCAAGACAGCTTTCACTTTTATATTATTTAAGATTGAGATAGGTATAACCTAAAATCCCGCTATCAATGCAGTATTAGCTGCTTATACTTATTTTCGTCCGAAAGATGTGCAGAACATATATGGTCATAAAATCGGGCACAAAACCCATTGTACAGCGGTTTTGCACCCGATTTTTTGCTATCATTTCAGACGGAGATTAGTATTATGCGCTTCCGGAACATTACCCACTGCAACTTCACCATATTCCGGATTGACATTAAAAACCGGATGTGATATTATCAGAATGGTAAATGGGACTTTGTAGTGATAATAAATCGCAATTCACCAGGGAGAAGACAATGGATAAAAGGACAGAAATCATCAATGGGTTTTATGACGGATATGCCGAAGATACAAGGCTATCCCGAAGCAGACACGGACAGCTTGAATATCTGACAACCATGAGCTATATCCATCAGGTTATTTCGGGAAAAGCCGGCATTATAGAAGTTGGTGCGGGTACCGGAAGATACTCTGTAGCATTAGCAAAAGAAGGACACGAAGTGACGTCAATCGAACTTGCTAAGAGCAATCTTGAGCTTCTGAGGCGAAACAGTAAAGGGCTGGAAAATATCGCGGCTTATCAAGGGGACGCTCTTGATTTAAGCCGCTTTCAGGACAACACCTTCGATTTAACGCTGGTGTTGGGACCTTTGTATCATCTGTATGACGAAGAAGATCAGCATAAGGCTCTTGATGAAGCGATTCGTGTCACAAAGGCTGGCGGCATCATTATGGTTGCGTTTTTATCTGTTCATGCTATATTGTTTGATAACTATCTTCAGGGTGATCTGTGCGCGGGAATAGAAGAAAATTTTACCGAAGATTATAGGGCAAAGCACTTTACAGAACAGCTTTTCACAGGATTCAATGTTGACGAGTTTGAAGCCTTATTCGATAATAAGCCGGTAGAATGGATAACGACGGTTGCTACAGACAGCGTTCTTGAATTGGCTGAAGGCAGAGGCGACTTTGCAATGTCTGATGAGGATTTCAAAGCTTTTGCAAAATATCATCTGCATAACTGTGAGAAACGGGAACTGTTGGGCTGCTCCAGTCACCTTCTTTACATTTGCAGAAAATGTTCAGACGTAAGTCCGAAAAGCAGTAAAGAATAATATTTTTATCACAGAATAATAAAATACAATCGCAGTATTGATATGCCTTGTATCAATACTGCGGTTTTTTGATGACTATCCAAAATAAATGCAAGTATTTTATTAGAAAGTTTAAACAATTGTAAGATTTAATCTTGAACGGCAGTAGGTTCGGTGATATAATTATCTTATAAATATTTGTGAGGCGGAATTATGAAAAACAAACTTGCATTAATTCTTTCTTTGCTGCTCTTGACTGCCTGTACCTCTTCGGCACGGATTGATACGGCAGCTGAATCGGGCAGCTTCAATAGCAATAACAGAGGCATTTGCGCCGTTACTACCGACAGCGGTATGCTTATTACATGGAAAAGCGATTCCGCCGACCCGGAAAGCACTACTTTTGAGCTCTACCGTTCAGGCAGTCTTGTTTACGTCTCCAACCCCGGAGATCCCACCTGCTATCTTGATGCCAAAGGCTCAGCTAACGACAAATACTCCCTTAAAACCATATGCGGCAGCGCTTTCTCTGTGGAAGATTGCTCGCTTGTTTCCGCAGACACCTTCTTTGACATACCTCTTGCTCCGCCCGAAAGCTCATCCTGCACCTACAGTCCCAACGACTGCTCTGTGGGAGATGTTGACGGTGACGGAGTCTACGAAATATTCCTGAAATGGGATCCTTCAAACTCCAAGGACAATTCACAGAAGGGCTTTACAGGCAATGTCTATATCGACTGCTTAAAGCTCGACGGCAAGCTTCTTTACAGAATTGATTTGGGGGTTAACATCCGTGTAGGCGCACATTACACTCAGATCCTTGTTGCCGACTTCGACCTTGACGGCAGTGCGGAGCTTATCTGCAAAACCGCCGACGGTACTGTGGACGGCAAAGGAAATGTTGTCGGTGACGCTTCCAAAGACTACCGGAACTCAGATGGATATATTCTCAGCGGTCCTGAGTTTTTAACCCTTTTTAACGGTCTTACGGGCGAGGCTATGGATACTGTTGATTACAAGCCTGGACGGGGAGACGTTTCCTTATGGGGTGATAAATACGGAAACCGTGTTGACAGATTTTTGGGCGCAGTATTAAGTCTCGACGGCATTAAGCCCAGTGCGGTTACCGTTCGGGGCTACTACACAAGAATGACGGCTTGCGCCTACGATGTTGTGGACAAAAAGCTTGTGGAGCGTTGGTATTTTGACACCGGAAACGATAAAACCGCCGCAGGATATGGCGACGGCAACCACAACTGTATGCCTGCAGATGTTGACGGCGACGGCAAGCAGGAGCTGGTTTTGGGTGCAACCTGTCTTGACGATGACGGAACTGTACTTTGGTGCACCGACACAGGTCACGGCGACGCCATGCATCTGGGCGATTTTCTGCCTGAAAGACCCGGTCTTGAGCTTTGGATTTGTCACGAAAGCAAGCCCTATGGCGTTTCACTTCTAAACGCTTCAAACGGCTCAACCATATTCCACTATGACGGTTCAAAGGATACCGGAAGATGCTGTGCCGGAAATGTCTGGTCGGGCAATGACGGTGCAGAGTTCTGGGCTGCGGGTTTCGGCGATGTCTTTTCCGGTGCAGGTGAAGCTCTTTCCTGTTCAAGAAGCGGCGTTAATTTCCTTTGCTGGTGGGATGGCGATTTAGAGCGGGAGATACTTGACGGTTCTTCCGACGGTCCTGCCACCATCAAGAAGCTAAATGAAAAGGGCGAGCGGGAAACTTTGTTAATCACAGACGGTTATTACACCTGCAACTCTACCAAAGCCACTCCCTGCTTAAGTGCCGACATTTTCGGCGATTGGCGGGAGGAGGTTATCCTCAGGGCTGCCGATTCAAAGTCACTGAGGATCTACACCACCCCATACCCCACCCAATACCGCATAGTATCACTGATGGACGACTTGCAGTATCGCAATCAGGTTGCCACACAGAACATCTGCTACAATCAGCCGCCTCACCCAAGCTTTTATCTCGGTTCAGATTGGCAGCTGCTTTTATGATGTTGGCGGATACGCTGTTTGGCGCAATGCTGAGATTTGCAATTTAAGGGGGCACAAGGTATATGAAGAAACTGATGGCGGCTATGCTGTCGTTTGTTATGGCTATGATGCTG
>USEH01000005.1 GCA_900553675.1 uncultured Ruminococcus sp.
ACCGAAGACGCTGAAGCCATACTCGCCGCCGCCGGAATCATGCTTCCGGACGCTGAGACTACTGCCTGCGCAGGCAGCGTTGTAAAATGGTACGCATGGTACGACAGTCTGCAAAACTATTCCGAGGATGAAATTGTCAACACCGGTTACTTTACCTTCAACTCGAAATATGGCTGCACCCTTAAATGGGTTGAATGCACATGGGCTGCAAGGTTCGACGATCTGGCGAATCTTGTTTTAGGAGGAACTCCGCCAGACTGCTACCCCGGCGACATTGAAACCTTCCCGGCATACGCCATAAAGGGAGTTTTCCAGCCGGTAAACGATTATATCGACTATAACGACCCGCTTTGGGTTGGAACTGCGGATTTCGCCGCAGAGCATTTCTCACTTGGCGACAAGGCTTATATGATCATCACCGACATCGGCATTGAGCACGTTTGCGCATACAACCGCAGAGTTATAGACGAGTGGGGCTTTGACGACCCTGCCGAGCTTTTTGCCAACGACGAGTGGACATGGGACGCTTTCTTAGAAATGTGCAAGGACTTTTCCGACCCCGACGAGGAGCAGTATGGCGTTGACGGCTGGGGCTACGACAACGCTCTGATGGAATCAAGCGGTGTTGATATCGTAACCTACGACACCGAAAAAGACTGCTTTGTTCAGAATACGACGATCCGAGGCTTGAAAGAAGCGCAAATCTCATTTACGAGATGAAGAAAAACGACTGCATTTATCCGCTGTGGCTCAACGGCTGGCAGTTAAGAGGCGGCGCGGAAGTTGAGGGCATTGGACTTAAAGAAGGCAAAACCCTGTTCTGGCTGAGAGGTACATGGGCGTTTACCGCTCCTGTTGCCGAAGTAAATCAGGTATGGGGCGATATCGAAGCGGGCGAGCTTATGTTTGTGCCGATTCCGAGAGACCCCAATGGCGACGGCAACTATTACTGCACCACCAAGACAAACGGCTATGTTATGATTGCCGACTGCGATAACCCCGAGGGAGTTGCGCTGCTTGCATCCTGCGACAGATTTAAGGTTTTAGACCCCACGGTTATAAGCGTTGACAAAAAGCAGCTGATTGAAAAGTATAAGTGGACTCAGGAAATGCTTGATATGTACGACCTATGCCACGAAATGGCAAACGGTCCTTACAGCGTTGTAGTTTATGACGCAGGTCTGGGTGACAAGCTTGACAGCGTTGTAAACAACTGCAAGGAGCTTGGCAGACTTACCGAGGCAAAGTCGTGGGCACAGGTAAAGGAAAGCTATTCCGAACAGCTGAAGTATTATGTCGATGACATAAACAAGCAGGTTGAGGAATACACCGCTAAGCTGAAATAAATACGCAATATTAAATGCCGGACGGGGCTGCACCTGTCCGGCTTTTTCTTTCCTTATTAAGGAAAAATCTTTATGGATATATCTTCCTGTTTCATTTAAATTAAACAAAATGCGGGGTCGGTTATTATAGAAAATGTTAATTGAATTAGAACCCAAATGGTTGTATAATAAATACGTATCATTAATTTGAAATGATTCATTTGGGACAATACTAATATTATTATGAAGAGGAGACTTTAAAAATGACAAAGCGAATTGTTGCCATTCTGCTGGCGGCAGTTATGATACTGGCGCTTGTTGGCTGCGGCAAACAGAGAAGAGAACCCATTCAGCTAACATTATCCACAGAGGACGCCGAAGCTATACTCGCGGCTGCCGGAATCATGCTTCCCGACGCTGAAACCGCGGCAGGTGCAAATTCAGTGGTTAAATATTTCTGCTGGCACGACTATCTGCAAAACTATTCAGATGATGAAATAATAAACACCGGCTACTTCACCTTCCAGCAGAAGTACGGCGGCTCGGTTAAATGGATTGAAACCACATATGCAGACAAGAACAACGACCTTGCAAACCTGGTTCTTGCCGGCACCAGCCCCGACTGCGGCGTTACCGGAACATCGAACTTTGCATGCTTCCCCATGGACTGCATTAATAATATGTATCAGCCCATAGACCAGTGGATAGACTACACCGATCCCCTTTGGGCAGACATGGCAAGCGCGTCTGAGTATTTCTCTCTGGGCGATAAGCACTTTGCAATAGTCACCGACCTTACATATAAGGATGTTATTACCTACAACCGCAGAGTTATGGACGAATGGGGCTTCGACGATCCCGCCGAGCTTTACGCCAATGACGAGTGGACGTGGGACGTTTACTATGAGATGTGCATGGACTTTTCAGACGGCGACGAGAACAGATACGCGCTCGACGGCTGGTATGTTGTAAACAGCTTGGTTGAAGAGTCCACCGGTATTACACTTATTGCCAAGGACGAAACCGGCAAGTTCTATTCAAATCTCGACGACCCCATTATCGAGGTTGCAGAGAATATGATCTATGATTTAGTTAAGAACGACTGCTGCTACCACGAGGGTAACGACTACTGGGCAAACAGAAATGAAGCCGTTTACGGCTCCGGCATTAAGGACGGCAAGTGCCTGTTCTATCCCTGCGACAGAGACGACGGATTCAGACTTCCCGTTGAAGAAATGAACAACATCTGGGGCGATGTCGAAGCCGGCGAGTTCATGTTCTGCCCGCTTCCCAGATACCAGAACGGCGATGGTAAGTATTACCTGAACGCAATGCCCAAGGGCTACATGGTTATTCAGGGCGCTGAAAATCCCGAAGGCGTTGCACTTTTGGCAGCCTGCGAGCGCTTTAAAATTCTTGACCCAACCGTTGTCAGCATAGACGAGAGACAGCTTAAGGAAACCTACAAGTGGACCGAAGAGATGCTTGAAATGAACAGAACCTGCAACGCAATCGTTGCCGCAGAGCCTATAATGTTCTACACCGGCAACCTTCCTCAGAAGATGCAGGATATCTACAACACCTTCGACTGGAACATCCGCAGAAGTGGTGCATCGCAGACGTGGGCTCAGCTTAAGGAAGCCAACCGCGATTCGTTTGAGTATTATCTCGAAGAACTCAATGCCCTTATCAGCGAATATCAGGAGACCGGTGAAATAACCGAAGAGTAATCATTTGATACACCTATTATATAACAGCCGCGGCGAAAAATCCTGACATAGGTTGTGGTTTTTGTCCGGCTGAGGGGCTGTATGTGTATTTACACTGATATAGTACCCGAAAGCAAGCTTTGGTTATCGGTCTTGCAAAAAATTTAAAAGCCGAATATGCCACCCTTCGCTGTTCGGCATGCGCTTGATTGTACTTTTGGAGGGAAACTGTTTTTGGTAAAAAGCGCGGGAACGGATTGACGCTTTCGCGCTTTTTCGAGAATATTATACGAGGAGATATTTTTAATGGCAAAACGTATTTTGGCTATAGCTTTAGCCGCTTTAATGGTATTTGCTTTGGTAGGATGCGGCAAGGAGAAAAGAAAGCCTATCCAGCTGACTTTGTCCACCGAGGACGCCGAAGCGATACTTGCTGCTGCCGGAATCATGCTTCCCGACGCTGAAAGTGCAGCGGGCGCAAACTCGGTAGTAAAGTTTTTCGCATGGTATGACCCCTTCCAGAACTATTCTGAGGACGAGATCATAAACACCGGTTACTTCACCTTCCAGCAGAAGTACAACAGCAAAATGGAATTTATTGAGACTACATACGAGGACAGGAACAACGACCTTGCAAATCTTGTTCTTGCCGGCACCAGCCCCGACTTCGGACCTGCCGGAACCTCCAACACCGCAACCTTCCCTATGAGCTGCATAAAGGGAATGTATCAGCCGGTTGACCAGTGGGTTGATTACACCGACCCGCTGTGGAAGGACATGGCTCAGGCAGCCGAGTATTTCGCTTTGGGCGACAAGCACTTTGCACTGGTAACCGACCTCAGCTTTAAGGATGTTATGCCCTACAACCGCAGAGTTATGGACGAATGGGGCTTCGACGATCCTGCTGAGCTTTTTGCCAACAACGAGTGGACATGGGACGTCTTCTATGAGATGTGCATGGACTTCTCCGACGGCGATGACAACAGATACGCTCTTGACGGCTGGTATGTTGTAAACGGTATAGTTGAGGAATCCACCGGCATCACCCTTATTGCTAAGGACGAAACCGGTAAGTTCTATTCCAATCTCGACAATCCGATCATCGAGGCAGGAGAGAACATGATTTACGACCTTGTTAAGAACGACTGCTGCTACCACGAGGGCAACGACTACTGGGCAAACAGAAACAACGCTGAGTATGGTGCAGGCGTTAAGGACGGCAAGTGCCTGTTCTGGCCCTGCGACAGATCCGGTTTTACTCATCCTGTTGAGGAAATCAACCAGGTATGGGGCGATATCGAAGCAGGCGAGCTTATGTTTGCTCCCCTTCCCAGATATCAGGAGGGCGACGGTATCTACTACCTCAATGCTTCTCCCTCAGGCTATATGATCTGTGTCGGCGCACAGAATCCCGAAGGCGTTGCTTTGCTCGGCGCTTGCGACAGATTCAAGCTTTTAGACCCCACCGTTATTGATATCGACCGCAAGCAGTTGAAGGATACCTACAAGTGGAGCGATGAAATGCTTGAAATGTATGACACCTGCAACGACCTTGTTGCCGCAAACACCGTTATGTTCTACACCGGTGACCTTCCCAAGAAGATTCAGGATATCTACAACAACTTCGACTGGAATATCCGCAGAAGCGGCGCTTCACAGACATGGGCGCAGCTTAAGGAAGCCAACCGCGATTCGTTTGAGTATTACATCGACGAGCTTAACGCGCTTATCGAGGAATACGCAACCACAGGCAAGGCGTCGATAACCGAATAATTTCACACAATAATAGCAGAAGCCGAAAGGAGCCAAATCCTTTCGGCTTTTCTTTACAAAAAAACCACCGCCGGACAGATTAAATTCCGGACGGTGGTTTTATGGGTAGGCTATTCGTTGTCGGAATCGACCTCGAAATACTTGTGTGTGCCGAGGCTAAGTGCCTCAGAGGTGAGCTTAAGTATTCCTAAAATTGCGGCGATTGCGGATAAAAACGCAAGTATCCTCAAAACATTCTTCATGCAAAACCATCCTTTCGTAAACGTAAGTATAACAAATTATGTATATTGACAGCGTTTTGTTGGCTGACTGAGGTTTCTTTTTTGCGACTGCTTATATTATAGCATACTATTTTGAAAAATAATAGTCCCATTTTGTAATTTTCCTTGATTTTTTTGATTACTGCCGTTATAATAGATATACTGCTTTCTTTTTGGACGGCTAAAGACGGAAGGAGGATGTGAAAAAATGGCTGACAGAACCAAAAGCTATAAAACACTGTTTGTGAATACGCTTATATTCGCTCTTGGCTCTTTCGGCTCGAAGCTTTTGGTGCTGGTGCTTGTCCCGCTGTACACCGCCGCGCTTACGCCTGAGGAATACGGCACCGTAGACCTGATTGCCCAGACAGCTAACATCCTCATACCAATATTCACCCTTACCATCTCCGAAGCGGCTCTTCGTTTTGGACTCGACACCAAGTGGGAGTGCGACAGACAGAAGATTTACACCATCTGCCTGCGTGTAATGGCTATAGGACTTATTGCAATGGCAGGGATATTTCCGCTTTTAGCAAGGCTTGACTATCTTAACGGCTTTGAGATTTTGCTGTATATTTATGTCTGGACGTCATCTCTCCGCCAAATCAACATGACCTTCATCCGCGCAGTGGAAAGAGTCAAGCTTTTCGCCGTTGACGGAATCCTATGCACCCTGACAATGCTTCTTTTAAATATCCTCTTCCTGCTGAAATTTAAGTGGGGAATCTGGGGATATCTGCTTGCAATAATACTTTCGGACGCTTTTTCTTCGACATTTTTGTTTACTGCGGGTAAACTTTGGAGATATATTACTTTCGGTAGAACAGATAAGTCGCTTATCCGCTCGATGATAAGCTATGCCGCCCCTATGATGCCCGCGACGGTGCTGTGGATAGTCACCAGCATATCCGACCACTTTATTGTAAAGTATTTTCACGGCGAGTATCTCAACGGAATACTTGTTGTTGCCTATAAGATACCCAACATTTTAACGACGGTTTTCACAATGTTTTCGCAGGCGTGGAATATGTCCGCGATATCCGAAAACAATTCAGCGGAGAGGGAGAGCTTTTACACCCACGTGTTCTCGCTGAACCAGTCGTTTATGTATGTGCTTTCCGCGGGGATACTTATGCTTATCAAACCGATAACAAGGGTGTGGGTGGACGCTGCGTATTTCGAGTCATACAAATACTCCCCGATTCTGACTATCGCGACAGTGTTTACCTGCTTTAATGTTTTTTTGGGCTCGGTATATATCGCCCAGAAGAAAACAAAGCACACGTTTTACACCTCACTTGCCGCAGGAGTTATAAATATCATTCTGAATTTTGCGCTTATTCCGCGATTCGGGATCTACGGCGCGGCAATTGCAACCTTCGCCGCATATTTCGCGGTATTCTTCTATAGGATTTATGATACAAGAAGATATATACACTTTGGATTTTCCATGTCGAAGCTGCTAATAAATACCGCTCTCCTCGGCGCGATGGCGGTGGTGAATATTATAGAGCTTCCGGCAATCGTTATGTATTCCGCTCTGGCGGCGATATTCTGCGTGGTGCTTGCAATAAACCTCCGCGAGCTTTTGCGGATAGCGGTGTTTATCATCCCGAAAAAAATAAAATCGAAAATCGGCTTTATCTCAAAGCTTGAAAATAAACTATCATTAAACGACTCGATTGAAGAAAGGAAAGACTGATCATGGCAGAACTTAAATTTGAAATCAAGGAAACACTGGGCGTTCTTTCGGAGAATGCAAAGGGCTGGACAAAGGAACTCAACCGCGTAAGCTGGAACGATTATGCCCCTAAGTACGACATAAGAGAATGGTCGCCCGACCACACAAGAATGGGCAAGGGCGTGACCCTGACAGATGAGGAATTTGAAAACCTGCGCAAAATAATCAACGGTGAACCGCTCGACAATGATGGCGACGATGTTGACGAAGCGGACATTTTGTAAGGTGTTTGCCAGTTTCGACAAAATGTGAACAGGCGCCGTCTGGTATTTTGCAATATCCGTCAAACTTACAAAAACAGACTAAAATAACGTGAATTAAACTTGACAATTGATGCGATAGAAGATATAATTATATATGTATCAATAACCATGTGCAAATTTATAATGATATAATTCAGGCAGGATATTTTCCGCCGTTAAAGGCGGCTTGCCGCAGAGGGGCATTTCTGATTTCATCCCGAATTGACATAAAACCCGCTTTAAATCGACGTCGGACGGCATTTGTATTGTTTTTAACGCTTTTTGGATTGAAATAAGTATAGCTCCCTCTTATTAATCAGCTTAGGAGAAAGATAAATGAATTCCAACGAAAAGGACTACATGGAAATAGACCTGATGCGGCTATTAAAAGCTCTGCTTCACCGCGCATGGGCGATAGTAATTGCTGTTTTTGCGGGCGCGCTTGTTGCTTTTGCCTGTGCCGCACTGCTTATTACTCCTTTATATAAGGCAAGGGCTTTGCTTTATGTCAACAACAATTCAATTAATCTCGGATCGGCAAGCTTAAGCATAGGCACGGGCGATATTACCGCATCCAGAAGCCTTGTTGATACCTACACGGTAATCTTAAAAACAAGGACAACGCTGAACGCCGTTATCGAAAAAGCGGGTCTTCCGTATGATTATGAAGAGCTTTATAAGATGATAGAGACCTCTTCGGTAAACAACACCGAAATTTTCGAGATTGTTGTTACAAGTCACGATCCCAAGGAAGCTGAGGTAATAGCAAACACTTCGGCGTCGGTTCTTCCCGAAAAGATATCAAATATCGTCGATGGAAGCTCTGCCAAGCTGGTAGACTATGCGGTGGTTCCAAGCAAAAAGGATTCGCCAAGCATAACAAAGTATACAATTATCGGCGCGCTGCTGGGCTTTATAATCTCAGCCGGAGTCATTATTGTAATGGAGCTTATGGACAACCTTATTAAGGACGAAGAATACCTCTTGCAGACCTACAAGCTGCCCGTGCTTGCCGCTGTTCCGGATTTGGACGCTGAAACGTCGTCGTCCTACGGTGGTTACGGTTACGGCTATGGCAGCAAGAACAATAAGGTGCCGAGTGGAGGAAAGAAATGAGCTTAATAACAAAGAAAACAACCGGTGCCGCAGCTGAAAATTCGCCTATAGGCGCAAATCTTAGCTTTGCTGCCGCCGAAGCATATAAGCTTTTAAGAGCTAATCTTATGTTCAGCCTTCCGGCTAAAGATTCAAAGTGCAGAGTTGTGGGAATAACAAGCTCGATGCCGAACGAGGGCAAGTCCACCACCTCCATCAACCTTGCCTACAGCATTGCGGAAACAGGCAAAAGAGTCCTTATTATAGACGGTGATATGAGATTGCCAACCCTGGCAAAGCGTCTTAACATAAACCGCTCGCCCGGACTTTCAAACCTTTTGGCAGGACTGTGCAGCGGAGCAGACGTTCTGCGCGCTTCGGGAATCCACGACAACCTTCATGCCCTTCCCGCAGGCGATATCCCACCCAACCCCAACGAGCTTTTGGGCTCTGAGTTGATGGAAAGTGTTATCGATTCTCTTAAAAACAATTATGACTATATTATTGTCGACCTTCCGCCTGTAACATCCGTTTCGGACGGTCTGGTTATATCAAAGCTGCTGGACGGTATTATAATAGTAGTAAGAAGAAATTACTGCGACCAGCAGTCGCTTGCCGAAGCTATGAGACAGATTGAGTTCCGCCACGGCAAGGTTCTGGGATTTGTTCTTACGCGCTCTGAGATTTCTCATAAGAATTACAAGAAATACAAGAAGGGCTACGGATATGGCTACGGTTACGGCTACGGCAATAACAGCCGGAGCGGCGCTTCGTCCGGAACCTCGCAGGGCGGTCAGACTAAGGTGACGAAGGTCGAAAAGAATGATTGATTTCCATTCGCACATCCTTCCGGGGGTGGACGACGGCTCGAAAAACGTTGAAACAAGTCTTGAAATGCTGCGCCAATCAGCCGCTCAGGGAGTTACGGACATCTGCCTGACGCCGCATTTCTATGCCGAGCAGAACACTCCGGAAAAATTTCTGGAAAAACGCACCCGCGCCGCCGAGGAGCTGTTTTCACATCTTGAAAGCGGTCTTCCAAGGATTCATCTGGGCGCAGAGGTCAAGTATTTTGAGGGCATATGTCAGTGTGAGGATCTGGAGCTTTTAAAGCTTCAGGGCACCGACATCATCCTGATAGAGATGCCATTTATGAACTGGACCGACCGTATCTGGAGAGATATTGAAGAAATATCATCATATCCGAATACCAAGGTTATGCTCGCCCATCTTGAAAGATATTTACAATTTAATACTGAAAAGTACTTGACAAAACCGTCGATGCATGATATACTTATACAGTCGAATGCTGAGAATTTTACTTCCGGCTTCTTTCAGCGGCGTAAAGCCATGAAAATGCTGAAAGAAGGCATAATCGACGTTATCGGCTCAGACTGTCACAATTTAAGCTCAAGACCACCGAATATTGCCGAGGCAAGAGAAATGATTAAAAAGAGTCTCGGAGCCGGCACTCTTGCGCGGATTGACAGCATCGGAACGAATATACTCAGCAACCAATTGGGATAAGCTTTACCGTTTGGAAGGGATGATAAAATGAAGCTTAACCGACTGATTTCAATAGTTACTGCGGCGGCTATAACGCTCTCGCTGATGACATTTAATGTTTATGCGGCAGTAGACAAAGACGGTTCTCTTCTGAATAAGATAATCAACGCGATTACAGACGGTGCGGATGACGACGAAGATGGCTATAAAAGCCCTGTCGATTTCGACTATTATCAGAAAAAGAATCCGGATATATATGCATGGATTGAGATTCCCGGAACCGATATAGATCACCCGGTTCTTCAGAATCCCGATGACGACGAGTATTACACCAAGTACAGCTGGGAAAATAAAAAATCCTCAAAGGGTTCGATTTTCACCCAGGCAACCTATAATACAAAAGATTTTTCCGATCCTGTAACCCTTATTTACGGTCATAGGACTAACGACGGCTCAATGTTCGGGCAGCTCCAAAAGACCTACTCGGATGAAGAGGGCTTTAAAGAAGCCGAGGAAATTATAATATATCTGCCGGACAAGGAGCTTCATTATAAGGTGTTTGCGTCTTTGCCCTATGGCAACGAGCATATTCTTCACTATTATAATTTCACCAGACTCAGAATGCGAGAGACATTCTTTAACAACGTTTTCTCGGCAAGCGGTGTTGGAGTAAATATCAACGAGGATAATTACTCCGCAGATAAAGACGGTATTGTAATCCTTTCAACTTGTTTGAGGGGTAACAATAATAAACGCTATCTTGTGTTAGCTCAGCTGACTGAAGAGATAGACTAAAAAATTTATGGAGGGTACTATCATGAAGAAAATTGCAAAAGCAGCACTTGCTGTAGTTCTTGTTCTTGCAATGACTGTCAGCGTATTCGCTGCTCCAAGTGTAAGCAGAGGTCCGGCTCCCAGTGTGTCGAAATCAGCTGCAAGTACTTTTGGCGTTCAGAAGGCAATCGTTACTGATGCTGCCGGCAACACTATCAGACTCAGCCCTGTTGACGTAACTATTTCCGCTGTTGACGCTGCAACCAAGGACGAACTTAAGAATGCTGCAAACGACCTTACAGCTCTCGTTTCCAACTTAGCTGATGAGCTCCCCGAAGGCGTAGCTGCCTCTGACCTCACTGTTAAGGAAGTTTACGATGTAAAGCTTAGCGCAACTGCTAAGAAGCTCATCGAAGATGGCGGCTCTGTAAGAATCAACTTCACCGTTCCCGGCGTTAAGAAGGGCAACTTCGTAGTTGTACTTCACAAGGGTGCAGACGGTTGGGAAGCACTTCCTGCAAAGGCTGTTGGACTTAACAACGTTGCTGTTGTTATGGACAGCTTCTCCCCTGTCGCTATCGTTACCCTTAAGAACGGCGTAACCATCGGCGGAGTAACTTCTCCTGCTACCGGTGAGGCTGTTGTTGCTGACGGTGTAGCTGCCGCTTGCGCTGCTGTTCTGTAAGGAACGAAACCGAGTTAAAAAATGAAGCTTAAGTTAAGAAAAGTCCCTGTAAAGGTAATTCTTGTACTTATTTGCGTCATAGCTCTGTTGATTGTCATAGTGTCGTTGCTGCTATCATGGGAGCAACGACATTATTCTTTTAATACCGACGATGAAGACTATACGCAGTACGAGCAGAACAGCGGGCTTGATGAAGTTTATCATAATGGCGCATGGTACGTTCAGAAGCCTCAGATAGAAACCATTCTGTGCATAGGCGTTGACAAGTATGAACACGAAGATACAGAGCTCGGCGTTTATAACACCGAGGACTGCGACTTTTTGGTCGCGGTGGTTCTTGACCATCTGAACAAGACCTACACAGCCATCCAGATCAACCGCGACACCATGATAGAGATTCCCGAGCTTGGCTTGACCGGCGAGCTGCTGGCTCTCACGGAGACGGGTCAGATCGCGTTGGCGTTTACATATGGCTCCGGCGGCGAGGACAGCTGCAAGAACGCTGCCTTGGCGGTTTCCAATCTGCTTTCGGGCGTCGAAATTGACCACTATATCAAGGTTACCATGGACGCTGTTTCCGTCATCAACGACGCTGTTGGCGGAGTCACGCTGACAGCCGCTGAGGACTATCCCGACATCGGCATTGTAAAGGGCGAAACAGTCACCCTTATGGGAGACAATGCTCTTGCCTATGTAAGAGGAAGAATGACCGTTGGAGATGGCACCAATATCGGCAGAATGGAGCGGCAGAGACAGTATATGACTGCGCTTAAGGACGCCTATTCCGCAAAGCTTGCCACCGACCCGACGCTTGCGCTGACCGCGATTACCTCGATATCGGAATACATGGTATCCGATTGCAGCATTTATGACCTTTCGGACCTTGTGAACGCAACCTATGAATACACCTTCGAGGGCTTCAGAGTTCCTGAGGGCGAATCGGTTATGGGCGAGCAGTTTATGGAATTTTATGTCGATGAGGAAGCTTTAGAGCAGCTTGTCTTCGACATCTACTACCAAAAAAAGGACGAATAACAGTACAATTTCACCGAGCGGACAATCTGTTCGGTGAAATTAATTGAGGAGAGCATATGCCGACATCAAGCATAAGAACAGCCAAAATGCGGAAAGCAATAGGCGCGGGTGTTTCTATAGTAACGGTTTTGGGAATAATCATGCTTCTATTTGTGTTTTCGGGACAGAATGCCGACGAATCTTCTGCTTTGAGCGGAAGGGTGACTGCATTTATTATTAAAATCCTTCGGCTCGACGAAACAGGTCTGCCGCTTGACCGAGCTGAGCATTATGTCCGCAAGCTAGCTCATTTTACCATATACTTCGTTTTAGGAGTGGGACTGTGCGGAACGGCTCAGTGCCTGCTTGCAAAGATGAGGTTTTTTGCGGCGTCCCTTGCGGGAATATTGATTGCCGCGCTGGACGAATTTCATCAGCTTTTCGTTCCGGGTAGAGGCGGAACGCCTCAGGACGTGCTTCTAGACTACAGCGGCATGGTCACGGGGTATTTTGTCTGCCTTGGCGTGATACATATTGTTTTAAAGCTATGCGAAAAAAGAAATAACCGTCGGAGAACATGACTCCTCGACGGTTTTCTTTTTATCAGTTAAGAATTATTCCTCGTGATAATCCGCTTCGTCATCCGCAAAGCTGTCGAACTCGCTTGCCTCGCCCGACTCATTTTTGAGATACGGCAGTCTGCCAAGAATCTCAAAGGCATTTGACTGCTGCCACATCTGCGCAGTGACGAGTACCGAAAAGCCCTCGCCGAAGTCGCAGGCAAAGTCGTTGGGTGAGAACTTGGGAAGACCGAAGCAGCTTAAAATATTCATGATGATTCCGCCGTGGGTGACTACGGCGGCGTTTTTGTAGCCGTTTCTCATCATGTCTTCGATGACGAACTGCACGCCTTCATAGCACCGCTCGACAACCTTGCGCATAGGCTCGCCGCCGGGGGCGGGATTGTCAAGACCTCCGCGCAAAAACTGCTTATAGTCGGGTCTGCCCATCAGGTCGGCAGCTTTTTTGCCTTCGAACTCGCCGAAATTCATCTCTCTGAACTCCGGCACGACGCGTGCGTATCCCTGAGGATAGATAAACGAAGCGGTTGCTATGCAGCGCTTTAGAGGGCTGACGTAGACCTTGTCCACCTCGGGGTAGACAAACTTTTCGGTTTTCTCGGCAAGCTCGCGCCGACCGCGCTCAGATATCGGCGACTCGGTTATTCCGATGTATCTGCCTTCCTCATTGGCAAGGGTTATGGCGTGGCGAATGAAGTGAATACGGTATCCGGTCATGACATTTTTTCCTTTCAAATCTATTAAAAAAGCTGATATCCACATTATTCACAAATATCTCTTATGAAATTCATTAATAATGATAGTACCTTTTTGGCTTTACAATCTGTAAAAATCGGTGTATAATAATCAATACGTCAACAACATTTTGGTCGGTGCATAAACTACGAGCGGCACCGATGGACATAAAAGCAAAAGAGGGGTGAGAGTCTTGAATTCCGAATTTTCCAGAATAATGACTCTTCTTAGGAAAGAAAGAAAGATATCGCAGAAAAAAGCCGCGGAGGACTTGGGAATCTCGCAGGGGCTTCTTTCTCATTACGAAAAGGGCAAGCGCGAGTGCGGGCTTGATTTTTTGGTTCGCGCAGCGGACTATTACAACGTCTCCTGCGACTATCTGTTAGGACGCTCGCCGGAGCCGGAGGGCAAAACCATCACCGTTGACGAGCTGCCGGAGGACGACCCAACCAAGCGCGACAAGGTAACTCCCGGCTCGGTAATGGTGTCGTTCAACAAAAAGCTTATCATAAATTCGCTGAACGTTTTGTTTGCAATACTTTCAAAGTTCCGCTCGCAGACGGTCATAAAGGAAGCGGCGGCGTACATAATGCTTTCGGTTTACAAGGTTTTCAGGCACGTATACTCTTCCAACCGATTGAACGACCAAAACTTCTTTATGATAAACAAGACTGTCGCCTCATCTGAGTGCGACGCGGCGATGTGTCTTGCCGAGGCGCGGCTGAAGGCGGCGGCAAGGGGAGTTGACATTGAGGGGCAGGACTCGGTTGAGGACGGCTCTGCGCCTGAGATAAACACCCAAAGCTTGGCGGCGGAGTATCCGCAGTACTATTCTTCGACGGTCAATCTGATAAAGAACAGTGAGGCTAAGATTAAGGAGATTGAAGCGGCGAAGTAATGCCTATAGATTTTTTTGAGCAAGGCGGCGTGATGGCTGTCTTGCTTTTTATTTTATGGGGATATTATAGCATAGATGTGGGCGAAATGCAAGGAGGGGGATGGGGGTGGTTGTATGCCTGACGGAATGCGGGGAGGGATGTTGAGGATGCTTTGCACCATAGGGTGAGCCGTTTGATATCTGCTCTACTGCCTGCAGTGGTTAAAGGGGATGAACCTAAGGGGAGACGGGGGGAAGAGCAAAATCCGAACAAAAGTGCGGACTTCCCCCTCTTCCCCTCAACGTTTCTCCTAACAAAGGTTGTGCGTTTCCGTCCATATATTGCAAGCAAAGGTATAGATTAATACAACTAAGTATCCTGTTTGACGAAGTTATGCCAACGACGGAGGAAAGGCGGCTGACGGCAAAACAATAGTACGGAAATAACAAGGTTCGAGCCGTCAGCTTTTTCCTTCACCCTCTCACCCCTTTTCCGCACTTTTCACTGCCTGCAAGCGTCCGCGTTCGCTGGCTTGATTTTACTGCCGTTCCTTGGTGACAGAATGTTGTTGCCAAAGATAGTGCGCCGTCTTATCATTTGAGCGAGCGTACTTTGTAGCCCTTTGAAAGACAATATGTTTTTTGGTACTTCAGCGCATCCACATGGGTGATTGGTAGGTAAGATAGTGCGAAACCGGGAGTTTGCAATGACAGAAGGTGTCATTGTGAGGATGCCGACGTCCTTGGCAGGAGGTAGGGCGCGCCTTCTACTTTGTGGGGACGCGGAGGCTGGGACGCTTCGCGTCCTAAGCGGCTTTGCCGCTAATGCGCCCCATGGCGCATCAGCCTCCGCCCGCACTTTGTAGGGCTCCCTGCAAAACTGCGATAGAACACTATCGTTGGGGCGCGCCCGATGGGAACGCACAAAGTATCCTCCCAAAACAGCTACGCACAAAGTACTAAAACCACTAAACAAAAGTCGGGCGTTTACGTCCATAAATTGCAAGCAAAAGTACAAATCAGCGCGGATAACTTGCCAAATCTCAAAGCAACGTCCAACGACGGAGTAAACGCAATGCGTGACGGCAAACAAAAGTACGGCGATTGCAAACTTTGAGCCGTCGTCTGCCGCATGGTTTTCCGACAAAATGTTAAGATAAGCATAGTATACTTTATTTACATCCGTATGTCAATCAAATATAATAAATTAAAGTCAAAAGATTTTCGGCTGCGCCTAAGTATATCTTTCCCCATCCAGCCGTCAAAAAACATCAAGAAAGGAAATACATATGTATAATGCAGATAATTCAAGATACGATAAAATGACCTACGCCTACTGCGGAAAAAGCGGTCTTAACCTGCCGCGCGTTTCGCTGGGACTGTGGAAAAACTTCGGCAACGGGGACGTCTTCTCCAACATGGAGGAGATGATTCACACCGCATTCGACCTCGGAATCACCTACTTCGACCTTGCCAATAATTACGGCAGCCCATTCAACGGCAGTGCAGAGGAGAACTTCGGAAGAATCCTGCGGGATTCCATGCGCCCCTACCGCGACGAAATGGTAATAGCGACAAAGGCGGGCTACGATATGTGGCAGGGACCCTATGGCTGCCTGAACGGTTCAAGGAAATACCTCATTTCCTCGCTCGACCAGAGCCTGAAAAGAATGGGTCTTGAATACGTTGACATCTTCTACCATCACATCTACGACCCCAAGACCCCGCTTGAAGAGACGGCTTATACGCTTGATTCCATAGTGCGCTCAGGCAAGGCACTATATGTCGGAATATCCAACTATTCAAGAGAGCAAACCGAGGAAATATCAAAAATCTTCCGCGAGCTGCGCACACCGTTTATCGTCAATCAGATATCCTATTCCATGCTCAACCGCTGGATAGAGCGGGACGGCTTGGACAGCTGGGCTTGTGAAAACGGCGTTGGGCTGGCGGTCTACTCCCCTCTTTATCAGGGACTTTTAACTGATAAATACATAAGCGGCGTTCCGCAGGATTCAAGAATCGGCAGGGGCGAGACCTGGATAGGCAAAGAGCTTGACGACAAAATGCGCCGCAGACTTTCGGCTCTTTCCGAGATCGCCGAAAGCCGCGGACAGAAGCTTTCGCAGCTTGCACTTTCGTGGGTGCTGAAAAACAGGGCGGTCACGACAGTCATAATCGGTGCGAGCAGACCCAGCCAGATCGCCGAGAACGCCGCGTGCATAAGCAAGCTCGATTTCAGTGATGAGGAAACATCAATAATTGAGAGTATACTTTCAGAATAACTCAAACTCTGCTATCACGAGGTGAACAACATGAATTTCACACTTTCCAACCCCAACGCAGACCCCTGCGCAAAGCGCCTTTATAAATACCTGCTATCCGTCTACGGCAGAAAAATCCTCACCGCCCAGCAGGAAAGCGGCTGGCGTGGCACCTTTGAGGGGGAAATCGACTACATCAAAGAAAAAACCGGCAGGCTCCCGGCGATCCGCGGTCTTGATTTTATCGACGATCATTTTGATTCGGTTACAGCAAGGGCGAAAAAATGGCACTCCCTCGGCGGAATAGTAACCATCTGCTGGCACACCGGAATCTTCGGCGGCGGCTACAAGCAGTCGCAGGAGGACGTCCCCGACTTCGACAAGCTTTTTGAGGACGGCTCCGAGGAGCAGACCGCCATGCTCGCCTCGTGGGACAGAGCTGCCTCCGCTCTCGCCGAGCTCAGGGACGCAGGCGTTCCGGTTTTGTGGCGATCCTTCCACGAGTTCGACGGCGGCTGGTTCTGGTGGAGCAAGGGCGGCGCGGACTGCTTTATCAGGCTCTGGCGGATGATGTATGAGCGTTTCACACAAAAATTCAACCTGAACAACCTCATCTGGGTGCTTGGCTACGCCGGAGATGTAAAGGACGGCTGGTATGTCGGGGATGATTACTGCGATATAGTCGGCTCGGACACCTACGACGGCACTGTAAACAGGCACGGCTATGACCGGCTGACCTTAATCGCGCCCAACAAGCCAAAGTGCTTCCACGAGTGCGGAATACTGCCGCAGATCGGGGAATTCAAGCAGAGCGGCTGTATGTGGATGTGGTTTATGATCTGGCACACCAGATGGCTTTACGACAACGGCGAGGAAAGTCTGAAAGCCTATTATAACAGCGAAAACGCGATAACACTTGAGGACATCGGTATCAATCACTGAATCAGATGAATTCAGTGCCATGAAAGCGAGGGCATATCATGTCAAAATCCAACAAAATATTCGTAAATCAGTCCGGCTACTACCCCTCCGACCTCAAAAAAGCTGTCCTGAATTTCCCTGCCGAAAGCTTCAGCGTCGTCACGGCGGACGGCAGTGAGATCTTCAAAGGTAAATGCACCCGCTTCGGGTATGACCGCGCATCGGGGGACGAGGTTTACATCGCGGATTTCTCCGCCCTCACCACCGACGGCGAGTACAGAATATCGGCAGGCGGAGAGATTTCCCCGAAATTCTCGGTGGGAGGGAATGTCAACAAAAAGCTCTTCCGCGATGTTATGCGCGCCTACTACTACCTGCGCTGCGGGATGGAACTGACCCCCGAACACGCCGGAAAGTTCACTCACGCAGCCTGCCACACCGCCAACGCCGTCGACTGGCTCGACCACAACATAGAAAAGGACGTTTCGGGCGGCTGGCACGATGCCGGCGACTACGGCAGATACGTCACCCCCGGGGCGGTCGCCTGCGCTCAGCTGCTTTACGCCTCTACCCCAAGGCGGCTGGAAGCCTCTGCATGAACATCCCCGAGAGCGGAGGAGAGTGTCCCTATCCCAAGAACTCAGGAAGCCATAAAATGAACATCCCCGAGAGTGGGAGCAAGCTCCCCGACTGGCTTGCCGAGTGCAGATATGAGCTTGACTGGCTTTTGAAGATGCAGAAGCCGGACGGCTCGGTGTATCACAAGGCTACGACCGCTCAGCACGCGCGTTTCGTAATGCCTGAGCATGACCGCGAGCAGATGTATCTTCTGCCGGTTTCAAGCATGGCGACGGCTGACTTTGCGGCGGTATGCGCGCTGGCTTCAAGGGTGTATAAGCCCTTCGACCCCGATTATTCCGCGATTCTGCTCCGCGCGGCAGAGAAAACCGCCGTCTGGCTTGCGAAAAACCCGCAATTTGTGGGATTTATGAATCCCGAGGGCTGCGGCACCGGCGGCTACGGCGAAGGCGGCGACAAGGACAACCGCTTCTGGGCGTTCGCTGAGCTTTACTCAGCCACCGGAAAGCGGGAGTATCACCAAGCCATGCAGTCCTATCTTGTATATGACTTCTCGCGAACCGAGATGGGCGTAGGCTCGGTGGGTGGACTGGGTGCGCTCAGCTATATCCTCTGCGAAAATCCCGACAAGAATATGGAGTTTGACGGCGCGTTCAGGGAGATGTTTTACAGCCACGCAAGGCGGGTAAAGTGGCTGTCCTCGCGCAGCGGCTACTCCTGCGCCCTCACCGAGAGGGAGTACAACTGGGGCAGCAACATGGGGCTGATGAAAAATGCAATGGTCTGCGCGATTGCGGACACGGTCTGCAAAACCGACGAATTCCGCGACACTGCCAAGACTCAGCTCGATGTGCTTATGGGAGTCAACGCGGTCGGCGTGAGCTATGTCACCGGCAACGGCGAGTTCGCCTACAGCCATCCCCACCTCCGCCCGGCGTTCGCAGACGGTATAGAGGAATGCATCCCCGGCATGGTCAGCGGAGGACCGAACAGCCATCCCGCCGAGAGGGAAGCGCGGCAGTTCATCCCCGAAGGCACCCCGCCGATGAAGTGCTATGTTGACAGAATGGAGTTTTATTCCATCAACGAGATAACCATTTACTGGAACTCCCCCGCGGCGTTTACGCTGGCGTTCTTAGAAAACGATGCACTCGCCTGCGCTCGTAGTGATAAGTGATGCAAGCGTTTCATCTGGCGACGAAACGCTTGTGATGCACTCCTTACGGCGCGTTGATGTGTCGGCGTACGCCGACGGATTTTAAGTGCGGCTTCGCCGCTTGCGTCACGTTTCACAACGTGAAACGTAATCTCCCGCCCCGCTCTGCTTCTGTGACACTCATTACAATGACACATTCTGTCATTGTAAATTTCCGGCTCTTCGCTCACTTGCCTACCATTCACTTTGTGGATGCGCTGGAGTACCAAAAAACATATTGTCTTTCAAAGGGCTACAAAGTACGCCCGCTCAAATGATAAGACGGCGCACTATCTTTGGCAACAACATTCTGTCACCAAGGAACGGCAGTAAAATCAAGCCAGCGAACGCGGACGCTTGCAGGCAGTGAAAAGTGCGGAAAAGGGGTGAGAGGGTGAAGGAAAAAGCTGACGGCTCGAACCTTGTTATTTCCGTACTATTGTTTTGCCGTCAGCCGCCTTTCCTCCGTCGTTGGCATAACTTCGTCAAACAGGATACTTAGTGGTATTAATCTATACCTTTGCTTGCAATATATGGACGGAAACGCCCAACCTTTGTTAGGAGAAACGTGAGAAGCAGTAAGTGCTGCGCACTAACTGCGGACGGGGGAAATCCGCACTTTTGCAGCGGTTTTAGGGTTCCCCTCGGGTGCAGTTAGCACGCCAGTGCTTACTGCTTGCCTTAGGGTCATCCCCCTTACCCACTGCAGGCAGTAGGACAGGTCACAATCGGCTCACCCTGAGGAGCGAAGTGTCCTTTCACACCATCCGCAGTCCGTCGGACAGATAACAAACCCTTCACCCAAAGCCGCAAATCCTCCCACCGCACCATCCCCATCTCCAAAAACAAACAAAACCCCCAGAAAGTGAAAAAGACCAATGTACAGAATAAGACACATGGGCTGCGACGCGGTCCACTCAAAGGACTTTAAACTCACCCGCCCAAACGGCTTTGAAACCTACCTTGCCCTCTACGTCCGCTCGCAGGCGTACTTCACCTTGGGCGGAACCGAAATCAGAACCGAGCCGGATATGTTCATCGTATACGACAAGCGAAAGTTCGTTTCCTACCGCTGCTGCGGCGAGCGCTACGTCAACGACTGGATAGAGTTTGAAAGCGACGAGATCCCCGCAATCGAGTTCGCCCGCCCTTACTATTTCAGCCAGAGGATTCCGGTTTCAAGCTATACCCATCTCATCTGCGACGCCTACTACCGCCGCAGTGAAAAGGCGTGTTCCCAGCTGATGAGCGCGTTTTTCAGCGAGATTTCGCTGATATCCGGCGACCCCGGCGGCTCCGGCGTCCACTACCGCGAGCTTACCGATATGCGTATGCAGATATATATGTCCCCCGAGCGGGACTGGACTGTTCCCAAAATGGCGAAAAGCCTTCACATCAGCCCTGCATATTTGCAGGAGCTTTACAAAAGCACCTTTGGGGTGTCCTGCCGTGCCGATGTTATAAGCTCGCGAATCGAGGCGGCAAAAACCCTGCTCGACGGTACTTCTCTCAGCGTTGCAGAGGTGGGATATCGCTGCGGCTATAATAGTCCGGTTCACTTCTCTCGCCAATTTTCAATGGTAACCGGATTTTCTCCATCAAAATGGAAGTCGAGAAAATAGAACTTCCGGCAAGGGAGATAATTCGGCGAGAGATTCGCGGAAAATGTCGGCATAAATACCTTAAGCCGTATTGACATTTGTATTGTGCTGGATTATAATATCCTTGAATCCGCGCCGACGCTGCGGTATGCTCAATCCGAGCTGCCATATGCGCTGTGCCGGAAGCAGTACGAAAGCCGTCTTTGACATAACGAAAGGAGTAATTATCATGGATAAATTTGTATGCGATCTTTGCGGATACGTCTACGACCCCGAGGTCGGCGATCCCGACAACGGAATCGAACCCGGCACCGCCTTTGAGGATCTCCCCGAGGATTGGGTCTGCCCTCTCTGCGGAGCAGGAAAGGATTTCTTCTCTGAGGAGTAATTGAACGTTTTAACACGCAAAAATCCCGCATGGAAGAATTGCCTTCTGTGCGGGATTTTCTGTATAGTGAAGCCGTTTGGCACGGCTGATTATCAGGGATTGTTCGCTTCTGCGGGCAATTGGCTGACGGGCTTCCTTTCTTTGAAGAGTTGGCTGTCTCCCTGCCACCCTGATGCACTATCCAATCCTACTCCATAGCTATGGCGATAACTCCGGCTATCTCCTCCAACTCGAACCGCCCACCGACAAGCCTGTCGTTGCTGTCGGTGGTAGTCTGCCACCTGTACTCAATTTCCGCAACTCCCTGCGGCAGACCAAGCGAATCAAAGTAAACAGGACCTTCGCCGATATCATAGGCGTAAATCTCGCCGTCTATGGGGGATTTCATCAGCGCGAACTCCAGCTCGTACACCGGCAGATAATAGCCATTGCCGCTTTCATATACCGCCGCGATGAGCCGCTCGCCCTCAGCCCAGACGGGATATCCCCGATACTGCTCTGAGCCGTTTCCGTAGTGCCAAAGGGTTATTTCGGAGCCTTCCTCAGACGAGCCTTGCGTGAAGTCCCTGACAACGCGCAGGGTGTAAAGAGTGCCGTCAGACCTGCCCGAAACTTCGGCGGCTTCTTCGTCTGGGTGAACCGCTGCCACCTCGAACTCAATAAGCCGCAGCCCCGGCTTGTCTTTCAGCAGCTCCTCCGAGACATCCGCAAAGTCGTAGTGTCCCAAAAAGTCCGCTTCTGCCGAGAAGCTCGGGCTGTATTCGGTAAGCCCGACATCGTGATACGCAAATCTCTGACGGCGGATCTCCGAATTGTCGGTGTCGGGGATATCAAAGCCCTTAAAGTCTATTCCGCGCAAAGCCCAATCCTCGCGGATAAAGCCGGCAAGGTCGGCAACCGCCATTTTGTGGATGTAAACTGCCGCTTCTTCGTCGGTCACGGGGAGGTCGAGGTTATGATAATCTCCCTTGACAAGCCCGATTTCAAGCCCGTCCGCAATGGATATCCATTTGCTGCCGCGCTGGAGGGCAAAGTCGACGCCGTCCTCGCTGTATACGTCGAAAAGCATATCCGGGATGTAATAGCCGCAGCCTGATATGTCCGAAAGAACGGCGATATGCTCATCTGCGGCAGTCTCGCCGAAGACTTCGGGAAACAGGCAGAGCAGGATTTCCGTTTCCTTTGACATATCCCGCTGATTGAGATAATCATAGGTTATTCGCGCAGACATGAGAACCCGCGGCGCAGGTGCATCCGCATCCGTATCAGCGTCAGGCTCGAGGAAGTCGGGGTTGCCGGTGATTTCGGCAGCCTTTTCGGGAGTGAATCTCTCGATGATTTCAAGACGGACAAGCCCATAAGCCTTGCCGGAGTTATACATATCCTCGGTAAGCTCCTTGTAGGAAAACGCGCCGCCGGTGTAAGGATCAGTATCTTCGACATTGGGTCTGGCGTGAGGATCGGTTTCTACTAAGTCTGGGTCATAGGGTTCGTCGGGGTCATCAGGAAATACCGGCTCGTCATCCGTCGAAACGTCGGTTACAAGCGGGTCGGTGTCGACGTTATTTCCGCAGGGGGGCAATAAGCCTCTCATAAAGGCGTATCCCGCCGCCGAAACGGCAATCACCGCACATGCCGCTATGGATAAATATTTTATATAGGATATTCTTGGCTTCGGAACGCTTGGATTTTCTGCCTGTTCTATGAGGTCGGCGTCTATCTCCGAAAGAATATAAAGCAGATCTGTTCCTCTCACAGCTCAACGCCCTCCTTTTTGAGATATTCGCGAAGCTCGGCGCGGATCCGGCAGAGTGTAGTTTTAACGTTCGATTGGCTTATGCCGAAGCGCTCGGCAAGGGAAGCGGTCGAATCGGTATACCAGTACCTTCGCAGAAAGATAAGCCGCTTGGTTTCGGGGAGCGAACGCAGAAAATCGCTGACAAGCGCGGCGAGCTCATGCGATTCCACTTCGCACTCGGTGTCGTCCGGCGAGGAGATAAGCTCTTCCAGCTCGTCCGAAAGGTCGACAAGCTCGCTCTGCCGCTTAAGCCGCTTTGAATCGCGCAGGCGGTTCAGCGAAAGGTTTCGGATAATCCGAGCCAGAAAGGCATAAAGGCAGTTTACCGGCTCTGCGGGAGGGATTGCGCCCCACGCCGCCAAGTAGGAGTCGTTTTCGCACTCCTCGCTCGATTGTTGGTCGCGCAGGATGTTATATGAAACCGTGCGCAGGCGGGAGCCGTATTTATCGCGGGTATTAGCGATTGCGGATTCGTTTCGGGAAAGGTAGAGGGAGACTATTTCTTCGTCGGTCATGGGAAAAAGTCCTTTCTTTTTTGTCTTCATCTATTATAACACTTTTTGTGTGGGTTTGGTTACGGTTTTTTGAAAAATTGTTCGGTGTAATTTGGGCTAAAAGATATAAAAGCTCTCTGTTGTTCCGCAGAACGTGATTTCAGTCTGAAACAATAACAAAAAGTGGGCACAAAATCACTATCCGATGGATTTTGTGCCCACTTTTCGGTCGTTTTTCAGACCGGTATCAGTATAAATAGTTACGGACCTGGCTTAAAAACCAAGTGCCAAATCAAAAGAAGGGAAAAGTCATGCGGGTCTGCAATCACCCATCTACCTCTTTTTCCCGACAACCGCACCCGCGCAGGCAATAACCCCAACCGCGATAACTGCCGCACCAATCAGAGCAAGCGCAGCGCACATCCCCGCGGGACTGCTGTTTATCTCAACGGAAACCGAGTTAATTTCCATCAGCTTGCGGGTGATATTGTCCCAAGCGGCGACCGAAACGGCGCAGCCCAGAACGCAGCCGGGCAGTGCCAAGCCCATGCCGCTTAAGAAAACGTAGCTCAGCTTGTCTTTGGTTCTTGCTCCCAAGGCGTTCATCACGGACACCGTTTTTGCTCTTGTGAATACAAACAACGCCAGAAACAGCACCGTTATCACCACAAACGCTGCCGCTCCCACATAAGCCGCCTTGGACGAAACTCTCATATAGCTTTCAAGAGCTTCGGTGATGCCGGAGTATCCCCTGTCGAAGGTGGTAAATTCAGCCGAGAGTCCGGCTTCCTTTGCCAGCTCCAAAAATTCATCCGCCTTGCCGTTTTGCAGAACTACGCTTAAAAACATTCCGCCGTTGCGGGTAAAATATCTCTTGGCGGAGGATACGGCTGACTTCGGAATAAAAACGGTGTTCGGAGTAAAGCCGTAGCTGCTTTCGGAGTTTGCCCATTCGTTTTCTCCGCGATACAGCCCCACAACCTCGAATTTCTGCGCATCTGTCTCAAAGCCAAAACGCTTTGAATATAAGGCAGTGTGCGGAAAGCTGAACGTATACATCTCCCTCAACGAGCGGTCGTGGGGATGTTGTAGTCGTAGGAATATGATGAAAGGTCAATCGTATCTCCCACGCTGATGTTGTTGGCAGCGGCTAAGGACTGCGAGATTATAGCGACCCTGCTGCCGTCCGAAAGCTCCTTCTCGCTGAAATCCCTGCCCTCAACTATCCTTGCCTGCTCCCTTGCAAAATCCGCCTGATAGCCGATTTTGTCAACCGCTATCAAGGGCAGAGCGTGGTTGTTGATGTCCATATCACTCAGCATTTCAGACCATTCCACGCCTTTCTTTGAAGATAAAAACTCTTCTGCGCTCTGACCTTCCGTCAATTTTGCTATTGTGGGGACAGAGTAGTACTGCTCATACTCGCTTTGCGGGATGACCTCGGCACCCTCCTCCGAAATGTCCATATTCTGGCTGTCGTTTGGATTGTAACTTACGAAATCCGGCTTGCGGTCGGTGATTCTTTGGTATCCTGCCGGTGCACCGTACTCGTCAAAGCCCATGGGCATTCACGGTAGCTCTGAGTAGTCGCAGACGGTCGCCGCGCAGCTGTCTGCCATGTACAAACTCGCGGAGGCAAAGGCTTTGTAGACCTTTTCATCGCCGACGGTATTTTCATAATAGTTATAAACGGTGCCGTTGCTGTCAACCGTATCCAAGCCGTAGGGGTGGCTTGTGTATACCTTTGACTTATCAAACGGCAGACGGAAATTGATATCGTCTTCTGAAATTCTCTGCCTTAAAACCCAATCTAAGTCGATGTACTCCTCGGTGTAGATAAGGTATCTGCCGCCGGCTTCGAGCTCCATTGCCTCCAAATCCTCCATGGTAGGAGCGGTTATGTCAAGATAGATATCCCGCCCGATCGGGGAGGCATAGCCTTCCTGCAAGCAAATCACACTTTCAACTCTTCCTAAGCAGTGCTTCTTGACATAATATGTATTGCCAAGCTCGGATTGGCTGCCATCAACGTCCGTAACCGTGATAAATTTCCGCGATTCGGCGGCGTTTTCATCAATCTCCAAGATGGTAATTTCCAACATGGCGCAGCTCAGAGCGTCGAACTGATACAGGGTTTCTTCGTCTGAAGCGTAATTGACAAGCGAGTTGACGGAAAACGGCGGGTTCTTGATTGTGGTGTAATTTATTGGAGAGATTTCGGGCGAGTATCCCGTAAAAAGCCACGAATTTGAAATGGACTTTATGATGTCGGGATGCCCGGCGGCGGATTGATTCAGCCACTCAAGCTCCTCAGCGGACATATCCGTCTGCACCCCGAAATCCTTTTTATTGAACAGTGCCACCGTGTCGTATTGGTATTCAATGCTTTTGCGGGTGCTTTGGGTGGAGACCTGCTGCCCAACGCCTGAAATCAGCATCATAACAGCCGCTGCCACCAAAAGTATTCCCATAGCCGATTTTACAGGCTGCCTTAACAGTTGGGTAAATGTTTTCATTATGTACACCTATGCTTCTTTGGAGACTAAACCGCCGGAGCGGACTGTTCGCCCTGCAAAAGACCGTCCTTCATTTCTAAAACAACATCCGCCTGCTCTGCAACTGCGCTGTCGTGCGTTACGATAATCACCGTGCGACCGTCGTCATGAGCAAGGCTTTTTAGAATCTCAACGATATTTTGGGTGTTGGAGCTGTCAAGGTTTCCGGTGGGCTCATCGGTAAGGATGATTTTGCAGTTCTGAGCCAGACATCTTGCAATGGCAGCACGCTGCTGTTCTCCGCCTGAGATTTGGGACGGCAGCCGTCTGTCGTAATCGTCTGCAAGACCTACTCTTTCGCGCATTTTCTTGGCGACAGATTTTGCCTCACTGCCGCTGATTTTCTTAAGCGTTAGCGGATAGCAGATGTTTTCGCTGACAGTCAGCAGCTGGAAAAGGTTGAAGCTCTGATATATCACCGATACGGCTTCACGCCGAAGCGCTTTTCTGTCCCACTCGGCGGTGGATTTGCCATCAACCAGAATTTCGC